>CAYIZO010000126.1:0-2538 GCA_964368005.1 uncultured Candidatus Saccharibacteria bacterium | reverse complement strand
TGATAATTCAAAAAAGCAATTTCCGTTTGAATTTGAAGATGTGGTTGTGGCGCGTCGTGTGATGCGCGATGGCTCGAATGAGTATTTGCTCAATGGGTCTGCGGTGCGCCTAAAAGATATTTTTGAACTACTCAGTCGCGTGGGGCTTGGGGCAACGCAGCATCATATTATTTCGCAGGGTGAAGTTGATCGAATTTTATGGGCAAGTCTTGCTGATCGCCAAGAGATGATTGAGGAAGCTCTCGGCCTTAAAGAGTTTCATTTAAAACAGCGCGAAGCCGAACGAAAACTTGCTGAGACTGAATCAAATATGAAGCAAGTAGAGGCGGCTCGTCGTGAGATACAGCCACATTTGAAATTTCTTTCTTTGCAGGCTGAAAAAATGCGTGCACATGAACATTTTGCTCGTGAATTAGGTGAACGATTAGGGGTATATGCGGCGCGAGAAAAAACAACTCTTGATGGTTTTGATCGTGAATATCAAATTAAAAAATCACCAATACAAAAAGAAAAGAAAGAGAAAGAATCTGAAATCAATGAGATACAAAAAGAAATTCATAATGCCGAAAAACAATTTTCTGTTACAAAGAAAGGAGTTGAATTCAATGCTGAAATTGAAGAGCTTGAGTTGAAGCGTCGTGCGTTTGAGCGCGAGCTCGGGAAGCTCGAAGGAATGCTCGCGGGCGCTGCGGTAAAGCTAGACTCCCCAATTCCTGTAGGGGCTTTTACGAGATCGCTTTCTGAGGCCGTTCAATATATTGATGAGCTTATGCATAAAGATAGTTTTGAAAGTCTTAAATCTGGTTTGAAAGATATTAAACTAAAACTTGAAGAGATGACGCGTTTGTTAAGCGGGGACGCAGGGTCAAATGATACTGTAAAATTGCAAACTGAAAAAAATCGCATCAATGAAAGTTTGAAGGCGCTTGAAAAAAATATTGCAGAACTTAGGTCTCACGAACGAGAGGATCAGTCAGTGAGAGAAGATATTATGGTCGATTTACGTGAGTGGGAGCGCAAATTGCGAACGGCCGAACGAGAGCTTGAGGTGGTTCGCGAGCGCATGAGAGAAGTAGAATTTCACGAAGCAAGTTATCGAAGTAGGCTAGATGATTGGAAAGTTTTTGTTCGTGATAACAAAATTAGCGTACCAGAAACTTCTGAAGTAGAAGCATTTCGCGATGACGTAGAGCGGCATAACTTATTGCGAGCGATCGAGCGTTTGCGTATCAAGCTTGAAGAGGCTGGTGGCATCGATAGCTCGGTGTTAAAAGAATATGATGACACAAAAGAGCGTGATACTTTTTTAGCGAGTGAGCTTGCTGATATTGAAAAGGCACATAAAACGCTTGAGCAGTTAATGAATGAGCTTGAAGAAAAACTTGAAGAACAATTTTCGGATGGTTTGAAAAAAATTAATACAGAATTTCAGCTTTTATTTAAAAAGGTTTTTGGTGGGGGGAAAGCTCAGCTTATTTATATTGAGCCTGCTATAAATGAAGATGGTGAGGAGGTAAAAGGTGGTGTTGATATTGCGATTGATATTCCACGAAAACGATTACGCAATCTCGATATGCTTTCAGGGGGTGAGCGCGCGCTGACGTCGGTAGCATTACTTTTTGCAATGTCGACGGTAAACCCACCACCATTTTTAGTACTTGATGAGACAGATGCCGCGCTTGATGAGGCAAATAGCCAACGCTATGGTGATTTGCTCGCCGAGCTTGCTCGCAAAACTCAGCTTGTAGTTATTACTCATAACCGTCAAACCATGAGTCGAGCGGGGGTTCTGTATGGTGTTACTATGGGGGGCGATGGTGTTTCAAAAATTCTCTCTCTTAAGTTTGAAGAGGCGAAAGAGCTTGCAGAGGCAGCGGGTTAGTGGTATTATCGTCCCATGCTTAAGATTCGACTTCAGCGCGTAGGCAGAAAGAACGACCCGAGTTTTCGGGTAGTTGTTATTGAATCTCACCGCGCCCCAAAATCAGGCGCTGCCATTGAGATTCTTGGTAATTATGATGCCCGTCAAAAACGGACAGTTTTGAAGCGCGACCGCATCGACTATTGGATGTCAAAAGGTGCGCAATCCTCACAAACCGTGAAGGATTTGCTTCGAAAAAATGCTCTTAAATAAAGGGCATTTTTGGTATTGACAAATACTAGTAAAAGGAGTACGCTCTTTACTCAGAGGTGAACGAAAGCACAGAGGGAGGGCAACATGGCTTGCATCCATCCGTTCGCATACGGCTTCCTCTAGGGGAGTCAGGGGATCCGCAATTTGGATTTCACTTAGCCTTAACAAGTAATTGGCTCGCAAGGGCATGGCGAAAGTGGGGTCTGACAAGCGTCGGATCCCCTTTTTTTATTTAATTTTTCAATGCTTTTGCTTGCGAGTTTTTATAATTTTGCTACAATAAAACCTAGGATCTGAAAGGTCGTTTTACTGATTTAAAATCCACATATGTCAGAATTTGCAGATAAAGATTTTCTTGAATATGTCGTAAAGTCATTGGTAGATAATGCCGACGATGTGAAAGT
>CAYIZO010000125.1:0-2573 GCA_964368005.1 uncultured Candidatus Saccharibacteria bacterium | reverse complement strand
GCGCCGACATAGCTCTCGGGCTGTTATATATTTAGGGATAGGTGTGCTTGCGTATGCGATTGATTTTATTTTGATAACGATACTTTTTTTTCTTTTTCCAAATACAATTACGAAAACGCACATCTTTGCGTTTATTGCATCAGTGCTTGTGCCAATAGGAACTTTATTTTTAGTATTGAGTGTAAGTGCGGTTAATCCACGACGCGAAAAAATCGGATGGGCTGTTTTTATCTTGGGGTGTATTAGCATTTGGTATTCGTATAGTGGAGTGCTCTTAAAACTAAAAGACACAATAAAAATTGAATATAGCTATGTCCATCCAGCATACCCGTTAGCTATTACTCAAAGCCAAGGGGTCGGAGGAATTGTCGGCACAGCAATTATATGTTTATTTTTCTTGTACCAGGCTTTTCAGAGTACATTGATTGTTCGTAATCGCGCAATTGTTATAGGAGTTGCATCATTTTTGCTTGGGGTGAGTTCTTTTTATTGGATGAGCTCTACTCCAAATGTATATTTAATAACACATATAGTCGGGCCCTTAGGATCAATTATTCTTGCGATTGGTTTTTTCGCATTTGATATGCCCCAAGAGTCGAATTCAAAATCTTCATAAAACATGACATCTGCCGAACAAGTAAAAGCACGACTCGATGTGGTAACTGTGCTTCAGGGATACCTAAAGCTTGATAAGGCGGGGGCTAATTATAAAGCGAGGTGTCCGTTTCATTCTGAAAAATCGCCATCTTTTTTTGTTTCACCCTCTCGTGATATCTGGCATTGTTTTGGGTGTGGTAAGGGGGGTGATATTTTTGAATTCGTAATGCAAATGGATGGAGTAGAATTTTCTACTGCACTACGCACGCTTGCAGAACGCGCGGGAATCGAATTAAATCCTCAAGATCGTGAAGAAAGAAGTGAAAAATCAAAATTGCTCGCACTTCTTGAAGAGGCGACGCTTTTTTTTGAATCAAATTTAAAGTCTTATTCGGCGGGACTTGAGTACCTTCATAATCGTGGGCTTACTCCCGAAACTATTAAAGAGTATCGTTTAGGCTTTGCGCCGGATAGTTGGCGTGCACTCGGAGACCACTTAAAACGCAAAGGATATACTGACGCTGAGATTGAAAAATGTGGGCTCACCATTCAAGGGAATCGTGGGCCGTATGATCGTTTTCGTTCACGGATTATTTTCCCACTAGCTGATGCGCTTAGTCGCCCTGTCGGCTTTGCTGGAAGAATTTTTACGCCCTCGGCAGAGATGCAAGGAAAGGAAGATCAGGGAGCAAAATATATTAATACTCCGCAAACGGTCCTATACGATAAATCACGCTTTCTATATGGATTCGATAAAGCAAAAAATGAAATACGACATGAAAAATCAGTCGTTGTAGTTGAAGGGAATATCGATCTTATTTTGTCTCAACAGGCAGGCATTAAAAATACCGTTGCAGTATCGGGTACCGCGCTTACCGAATCGCACATTGTGTCGCTTCGTCGTATTGCAGATAGTGTTGTATTTGCTTTTGATGTCGACTCGGCGGGGGTAGATGCGACGCGACGTGCGCTGGAGATAGCATATACTCATGATTTTCATGTGCGTGTTGTCGATATTGAGGGAGGAAAGGATCCAGCAGATATTGTCGCAAAAAATCCAGAATTATGGCGTACGATGGTGAAAGATGCTGCCGATTCTATAGCTTTTTTTCTTAAAAAATCGATTGGAGAATCTTCGGCGCTTGATCCATTTGCCAAAAAGCGAGTTGGTGAGACGATATTACCGTTGGTTGCTCGACTTTCAAATGAAATTGAACGAGCGCACTGGGTGCGTGAGCTTGGGCGTGTCTTGAAGATCGGAGAAGATGCTCTTTGGCGAGAACTTGGGAAATATAAAACTAAAAACGCACAAGCGCCAGAAGCTCAAATACCGACAACAGAAGTTGTGGCCCCCGTACCCATAAGTCGAAAAGGAAGGCTTGAAGAGCGCATTGTAGGGCTCTTACTGCTTGAGCCGAAGCTCGCAATGCTTGGCGATTTGCCAGTAAAAGCAGAATGCTCGCTTGCGGTAACAGGTGAAATATTTGAATATTTGACAAAGCGCCTTTCTTCAGGTACAGTAAACGAGATTTTAGCTGAGCTCCCTGAAGATTTGCGGCGAGAAGCGAGTCGATTTCTTTTTGAGGCAGAAGTTTTTACAGCAGAAGACGGAACCCGAGAAGAGGAGTTTTTAAATGTATTACATGCGTGGCGCGAACTTTCATTAAAAGAAAAATTAGCTCGACTTCATGAAGAGATAGAGCGCCTTGAGCTTATCGGTAAAAAAGAAGAATCTCAGGCACACATGGAAGAGTTTCATAAACTTACAGCGCATCTTTCAAATATTGTAACATTACATTCATATTATAATGACCAAAAAAATAAAAAAGAAAATCGTTCGTAAATCTGCGCCTGTAAAAGCGTCATCAAAAAAGAAGCCATCTAAGGTAGTTAAAAAAGTTGACCGCAAAAAAGCAGAACTTGATACAAAACTAGAAGATTTAGTTGTTCGAGCCAAGAGCCGCGGTTTTTTGACG
>CAYIZO010000124.1:0-2597 GCA_964368005.1 uncultured Candidatus Saccharibacteria bacterium | reverse complement strand
GCCGCACGAGCACTGCAAGAGCCCACAATAACCCGGCACTAAAAATACGAAGACTAGTTGGCTTCAAAAAATAATAAAGCGATGTATAAACTCCCGCAAGTACAAAAAAGATAAATAGTGTTTCAGTAAGCAAAAATCCATTTACAACAATTAGGTCCGGAGAAAAGCCAAAAAGGAATGCGGCTAAAAATGCTGTGCCAGTAGAAGCAAAAAGCATCTGAGCAATCGCATAAACAAGCAGAACACTTAGCCCCCTCATTACTGCCTGCAAGATCCAAACCACAGAATATCGATGACCAACTACATTGTAAATTCCGGCAAGAAAAAACTCATACCCGGGCCCAACCCGCACAATCGCATCATCTTTCGCAGGAGTTTCGGCAAGTGATTCTTCCTCAACATATCCAATCCCACGCGCAAGATTCCAGGCGATTTTATCATATGCTTTTGCATCAACACGTGGACGATCTTTTACATAAAAAGAAAAAAGGCCGCTCACCAACGTAACGGCAACAGCAAAAATAATAATACGCCTTGGAAAAATCATTTATCTATCAAAAATATTAAAATAAAAAATAGCAAAAATTGCCTTTAACCCGTCACGCCAATTTATTTTTTTCCCTTCACTGTATGTACGACCACTATAATGTATTGGCACTTCGTAAATTTTCCACCTCCCATGCGCCACGCGCGCAGTAAGCTCTGGCTCAATACCAAATCGTTTCGACTTAAGCCTCGGCCCAATCTTCTCTACAACCTCACGAGAAAAAACTTTATACCCGACCTCCATGTCAGACAAATTGAGATTCGTAAACATATTTGATAAAAGCGTCAAAAAAGCATTCCCAAGGTAATGCCAAAAATAAAGCACGCGCTGATATTCACCTCGAAATCGTGTACCAAACACAACGTCCGCCCCTCGATCACGAATTGGTTTCAAAAGCACACTATAGTCTTCAGGGCTATATTCAAGATCAGAGTCTTGAATCACAACATAATCCCCTGTTGATACGCGAAATCCTTCCTTGACGGCACTCCCTTTGCCTTTATTTTTTGGGAATGTCGCAACCACAATACCTGTTATCGAATGTAATATTGCAGCTGTCCCATCGGTCGATCCATCATTAACAACAATGATTTCACCATCGACTCCCTGCTCCTTTACCGCGCCCTTAACACTTTCGATGATTGTTTTAATAGTTTTCTCCTCATTAAACACGGGCACGACTATTGAGAGCTTCATGGTCATTTTTATAGCATATTTTCACTTGAATGGAAACAGGTCACATGGTACGATTCCTCACACATTCATATGTCTCCAAAAAATATTATCGTATTTGGCGCACATCCTGATGACATTGAAATCGGCATGGGCGGTACTATTCGCAAGCTTTCATCAGCTGGCAATACTGTTTACTCATGCGTTACATCGATACCAGACAGCCACGAACGAAGAAAATCTGAAGCACGCGAAGCGGCAACAATACTCGGCGTTAAAGATGTATTCTTTTTGAACTTTGAACTCGCAGACCTCGGCTTTAATCGCAAAACAATCAACGCAATCGACACCATTATTAATACATTAAAACCGCATTCAGTTTTTACTCATTGGGTAGAAGACTCTCATCAAGACCACGCAAACACGACTCGATGTGTTATCGCCGCGACTCGTAAAAATGATTTCAATGTGATCATGTACGAGCAAACAATTCCTGGCGGTATCACTCCTGCAGCTTTTCGCGCCCAATATTTTATCGACATTACTCCTCATATTGATGCGAAGATCGAAAGTATTCGTGCACATAAATCACAAATGGAGAAAAATGGCGATTGGTGGCTCGAAGGTATCCGCGGTCGCGCAATGTATCGCGGATATCAAATCCGCAGCAAATTCGCAGAAGCTTTTGAAATTATCAAAATGAAAGAAAACATTGATTTATTTTAAATCATGTCCGCACGAAAAATTGTTACGATTCACCAACCCAACTACCTTCCGTACTTAGGTTTTTTTTATAAAATGCGTGAAGCCGATGAATTTATCATCTACGACAGCGCCCAATTCGTAAAAGGCCGCATAGATAATCGTCAACGAATTCGTACAAATCAAGGATGGACTTGGCTTACCATCCCCGTCAAACACTATCTACTACCCTTCAATAAAGCAGAAATTAGCCAAGACAGCACATCTAACAAACTATCCTGGAATGAAAAACATTGGACGGTAATCGAATCATCCTACAAAAAAACACCTCATTTCCAAAAATATGAGGCCCAACTCCGCACGCTTTTTTTACGCTCCAAACAAACAACGCTCGCTGAATGGGATATACCATTTATAGAATTTTTAAAAACAGCCTTTGGTTTAAAGCATACTCTCTCCCTCTTTTCATCGCTTGATATACCGGACAACGAAGGTCAATCAGAAAAACTTGCCATTGCCACAGAAAAACTTGGTGGAACTATATACCTCTCGGGGCCCAGTGGCAAAAAATATTTAGATTATGCTCCATTTGAAAAACGAGGCATTGAAGTCCAATTTACACAATTTCATCATCCAGAATACCAACAATACCACTCGCGCTTCGACAATAAATTTG
>CAYIZO010000123.1:0-2624 GCA_964368005.1 uncultured Candidatus Saccharibacteria bacterium | reverse complement strand
TTTCGCCGCCTGCGGCGGCGAGGCATTGACTTTTCCAACGTGGTGCCCTCGGAGGGAATTGAACCCCCATCTTTTCCTTAGGACGGAACTGCTCTATCCGTTGAGCTACGAGGGCAAAACAACTGGGAGCTGTTTTGCTAGTTTTGTCTCCGAGCGATTCGAGAATATCCAATGCAAAACCTATCCCTTAAAACTCTTGCGGACTCTGCACCAACTTTACCACAAGCAACTTTTTTATAGCACAATTTTCTGATATATTAAATGTAATGTCTTACGAAAATGAGATTGTAAACGCAGTCAAAGCGATACTCCCTTCGGTTGTATCTATCGTCATTACAAAACATATCGATACTACAAACCCACAACTACCATTTGACGGAGTTGTAGGTGCTGGCGCAAAAAGTACTACAGAAGGTGATGCAAATATACGCCTTGGCGGTGGCTCTGGTTTTTTAATTTCTGACGACGGTCTCGTCCTCACCAACAAGCATGTCATCATGGACCCCGAGATGGATTATACTGTATTTGATCAAAATGGAGACAAAAGTGATGTACGAGTACTCGCGCGCGATCCAATTCATGATGTAGCAATTTTAAAAATCACACCGCCGAGAAACTTTCGTGCAGTCCCTCTCGGCACCTCGCGCGACCTGCAGCTCGGGCAAACAGTTATCGCTATTGGTAACGCACTTGGTGAATTCCAAAGTTCAGTCTCTACGGGCGTAGTTTCAGGCCTCTCGCGCCTTATTACAGCCGTCAGCGATATGTCAGGCCATCAAGAACGACTTCGTGGCCTCATACAAACCGATGCTGCCATAAACCCCGGGAACTCCGGAGGCCCTCTCATTAACCTCAAAGGCGAGATTATAGGTATTAATGCAGCTGTAGTATTCGGAGCCCAAAATATCGGCTTTGCGATACCGATTGACAAAGCTGTTCGAGACATTGAAGACATTCAAAAATACGGCCGTATTCGTAGACCACTTATTGGTGTTCGCTATATGATCATTAATTCTGCAATTTCAAATCACTTCAAACTTCCTGTTGATTATGGTGCACTCGTCGTTCGTGAGCCTATCCCTGGGGACCATGCGGTGATACCTGGGAGTGCCGCTGATATCGCAGGCATCCGCGAAGGCGACATCATCCTTTCCTGTAACGGGCAAACTATTACTGAAAAAACTTCACTCGAAGATCATCTTGAGCGTGCTCGCCCAGGTGATAAAATCGCGCTCGTCATCTTAAGAGGGAAAGAAAAACACACCGCAACGCTCGAACTCAAAGAGTGGAAATAAAATCTTCTGCTTACTAGTTTCGATATTTGGCAGCCAGCTCAGCGATAAGACTATTGAGCGCATCAAGTACGCTTGCTTGCGCTTGTGGCGAAGAAAATATTACATTTGACTGAAATGCAGTATTCGCAAGAGTTAATTCAAAAGAGTCATACCAAACTTCTGCATCATTAGCCCCTCCAAATTCACTCTTTCTCCCAAGAGTTGGGCGTACACGAACACGATTAGCGTCCGCTGGTGCAGTAACAAATGCTGACTTTACAGCCCACGCACTACTATTATAATCATTCCCAAGAAGCGTTGATGATAATACAGACCCCGCAGAATTTAACCACTCAATTTTTACACGCGCCTGCCCTGTACTGCCAAGATTTGAGGTCTTCATCGCAAAACGCAGAAGATACATTGATCCTGGATTTATAGAAGCATCTTGATAAATACTTCTTTCATCTCCATGGCTATCATACATACGCACTGACTTTCCATCACCGTCATAACTCGCAATATCAATCACCTCTTCCGTACCAAAATCAGTCCAAGAGTTTGTATTACTCTGAAAACTACTATTTTGTAAAAGATTTGTAGGCGTTGCAACAAACTGCTCAAAAGTAATCGAATCAATCCAGACTTCTGCATCATTATCTCCTCCGGAAATCACCGCTCCAAGAATTGGCTGGATACGCGCAGTACTTACTCCACTTGGCGCCACAAAAGTGCCTGATCGTGCCTGATAGTCTGTAGTACCTAGCACATCAGAACCAATTGAGTCAGCACGCATCGAAGAGCCGGAAGCATTTAACCAATCAATTTGGATTTTCGCCTGACCTAGGCCGAGCTTCTTTCCTTTAAAGCGCGCGCTAATCGTATAGTTCTTCCCTGCCTCAACACTTACATCTTGATGGATCGAACGAATTTTAGTTGAGCTATCAAATATATGAAGTGCTCGCGTGCCCGCAAATGGAGCTGATGTGTCTACACGAGCTTCTTGACCAATAGTCCCTTGATTTTGTGAGGCATTGAAATTTTGCCATGAAACTTCGCCCAAATCGAAACTACCATTTTGGAGAATTGAATTCGGAACTGGCGGAGGTGTAATAGGTGGCGGAATCACCGGCGGTGGAGTTGGAGGTGGAGTTACGGGTGGCGGAACTGGAGGTGGTACAGGTGGAGGGGTTGTAGGCGGTGGAGTTGGAGGTGGTACTGGTGGTGGAGTGACTGGCGGAGGAACTGGAGGAGGAATAACAGAAACTTTCTCAAGAAAATCCTCTACCGACCACCCATCAAAACCAGAATAATAATTAATATTCCACCATGAAATACTCTCAGGACCAT
>CAYIZO010000122.1:0-2667 GCA_964368005.1 uncultured Candidatus Saccharibacteria bacterium | reverse complement strand
ATGCAACTATTCAGACCGCAACCAGACTCTCTATAATAAGCGAAATAAGCCATCCCCTGGCTTTCTTTAAAAACTCATTGTGTGCCGGTACATATCAAATGCTTCAATCACCACTTTCTAGTATAGACTATGGCAGAAATCAGCTACAAATGAAAAACTTGTGGATAAAACATCCTTTGCCTATAAACCTATACTCAAGTATAGAATTGCTGGCAACGCATGTCAAGAAAAAAATGTTTCTAGAATCTTTGGATAAGTCAACAAAAAATATTATCTTACGAATGATTTTAAGTGTTATCGGACATATATAATTTTTTATTCTATATGTCCGATATAACTTTATGCTGCTGCGAGTGAGTATACTCGCCAGCGCTTTTCCCCATCAGCTCGCACCTTGCCCTGCGCCACAAGTTCCCCGAGATCTCGTTGTAATGTTTTATCACTCACAGAATTTTCAAAAAATATTACCAACTCTCCTATGCTAGCGACATGTCGTTCAGTCAAATAATTCATAATTTTATTCTGTCGGATAAAAGGCTCTGGAGTAACCTCCTTTTCAATAATTTCACTAGGTTCGTTTATTGCTTTTTTATGTAGAGATTCTTTGCGAGTATCAGCTATAGCATGCTCGATATTTAATGGCTCTATTTCGTCTTGAATATTTTTATACTCTCGCTGCAATGTCTCAAAATTACTCCGTGCAATATGAAATTGTGAACTCGCAAATCCAAGTAAAGAAATAATATTTTCAAAAAGAAAATCGCTCCGCCTTTTACTTGCCTCAATCATACTAAAAGACACTTCGTATTTACTTCGGATAGTATTCTCTGATAGCTCTAGCGCGACAGCCCGGAGCCTCCATTTGAGGGAGTCTTGGTCATCCATTCTATCAGTCACCTGATATAGTTTACTCGTAAGCTTTTCTATATTTATATCGGTCATGGACATACACTATAAAAAATAGCGCTCTCGGTCAAGGGCGCTATTTTTTATCTATGTCTGATAGAATTTTGACCTATTTTTCAGCCAGAGCACTATCGATTATCTGTTTTACAGATTCATACGGCAAAGCTCCGTTGATTGGCAATTTCTTTCCACTTTTTGTTACAACCAAAGAGTAAGGAGTGCCTTGCGCGCCGGCTTTTGTTGCTTCTTCAACACTTTTTGTGATTGCTTGAGCGAATTCCCCGCTACTCAAACATTGTTCAAAAGCGGCTCTATCAATTCCTAAATCTGTCGCTAATTTTGGCAACAAGGAAGGGTCCAAACCATTGTTTGCGGGTGTAATTTCAAAAATTTTATTTAGGTACGCCCAAAACTTTTCGTTACCTCCAAGCTTAAAGACGCACTCTGTTGCTTCTGCTTCTTTTCGTGCCTTTGGATGTAGAGAATCTAACGGTAAATGACGGTAAACCCAAGCCACCTTACCATCCTTGCCATATTCGTTCATAACTTGCTGCATTGTCGCATGAAAGCGCTTGCAAAATGGACATTCAGTATCAGAAAACTCTATAACTTTTACTTGAGCATTTGGATTACCTAAAATATGGTCCGAGTTGTCTACATTTCTTAATTCGACTGCACCTGCGACATCAGCCGCCGCATTGTTGCCTGGAGCAACTGTAGGAGCGGCAATTTTGCCTGGACTCGAATATACAGCGAATGCGATAAGTGCGCCGGCAATTACGATAGAAACTGGAACAGCAAAATTTGTATTTTGAGGTGTCGGAGGTGGAAGCGCCGGCTGTGGCAGCCCTCCGTCCATCTCTGGATTTTGCGGTTCAAGATTTGTTTGAGTATCCATATGCATGTAGAGTAAGTCGAAAATGACCAAAAAGCAAATAAATAAAAACGCCTCAGTATGAAAAATACCGAGGCGACTTGTGCCTTAAGTTAATACCCAAAGAAACGTCTGTATTGCACAATTTTATTAAAAGCTTTACCGCTCTTCATGAGAATTTCTGCTTGCCGATACCCTTCAACAATAGTTGGCGCATTCCCACTACAATAAAGTAGCGCACCAGCGTTAACTGCTACCATTTGTCCAAGTGGGCTTTCACACCCTTCGGCATTCGTGAACATGTCGAACAAAATTTCAACATTTTGTTTTGCAGTCCCTCCACAAAGATCCCTCTTGTCACACGGAACCAAAGAAAAATCTGATGGAGAAATACCATGCTCGAAGATCTTTGATCGAGAAACATCCCATACACGAGATATGCCCGTCAGCGTCAACTCATCGATACCGCCATGCCCTGCGACAACAAGCGCGCGGACACACCCGAGCCTCTTGAGTGCATGAGCGATTTTTTCACCAACATATACATCGGTAACACCGATAACTTGATGCTGGGGATTCGCCGGATTCAGAAGTGGTCCGACGATATTGAAAATAGTTCGTCGAGCTATTTTCTTCCGAGCGGATCGAACCGCATGAAGCGCTGGATAGCATGCTGGAGCAAAAAGAAATGCAATGCCAACTTCCCCCATGACGCGAGAAAAATCTCTCACCGAAAAACCAAACCTGCATCCGAGCTCATCAAGAACATCAAAACTACCAGGCCTATCTGAGGAGCCCCTATTGCCGAATTTTGTAACGCTCACTCCAGCAGAAGCGACAACAAATGCTGCTGCAGTAGATACAGATCGGAAGAGCACACGTCTGAA
>CAYIZO010000121.1:0-2679 GCA_964368005.1 uncultured Candidatus Saccharibacteria bacterium | reverse complement strand
ATATCGCAGGAGCTTTGCCCGACGAGATAGATGAATTCATTATTGTTACGGGATATCTGGGCGACAAAATTCGTGACTTTTTTGGCGCTACTTTTCTTGGGAGGCCGGTTACCTATGTGACTCAAACAGAAATGAGCGGGACATATTCGGCCTTGTGTCTTACAAAGCACTTAATACGTAAAGGTGAGCGATTTTTCGTGCTTAATGGTGATGATCTTCACGGCGCAGAAGGGCTTAAGGCATGCCTTGAGCATCCCCGAGCGATTCTTGTAAGTTCAGTAGATGATCCGCGTCCGTATGGAAATGTTGAGGTAGGTGAGAATGGTATCGCTGTAAGTATGATAGAGAAACCGACAGAGCCAAGGGGAAACCTTATTAGTACGGGCGTGTTACTTCTTGATTCAGATATATTTAATTTTCAACCAAATCCTCATCCAAAAAATGGTGAATATTTCCTCGCAACTGCTGTTGCAGATATGTTAAAAACTCATTCATACGCTGCGGTATCTTCGTCATTTTGGTTTCCGGTCACAACGCCAGAACATATTGCAGAAGCTGAGCGCATACTACAAACTCAAGAAGTCGTTCAAAAACTTTTTATTCGAAATTAAATTATGCTTTCGCAGGTACTGCTTCCACAGTTTGGGAGCGGGCAAATTTTGGCTCACGAAATCGCTTTAGTAAGAGGGAGTTGGTTACGACAGATACAGAACTAAATGCCATCGCAAAGCCAGCGATTTCTGGGCGAAGTCCAGATTTAAAGAATCCTTGGATAAATGTTGGGAAGTTTTTTACAAATTCAGGCTGAGTTTGTCCGATATAGTATAAGAGGCCAGCGGAAATTGGGATACCAACAATATTATAGATAAATGCCCAAAAAAGGTTTTGCCAAATTTTACGAATTGTTTTTCGTGAAAGATCGAGAGCAGTTACAATGTCGCGCAAGTCATCTTTAATAAGTACGATACTGCCAGTTTCAATTGCGACATCAGTGCCAGAACCTACTGCGATTCCTACATCTGCTTGTGCGAGAGCAGGAGAGTCATTAACGCCATCACCAACCATCGCAACTTTTTTTCCTTGCTTTTGAAGGTCGCGGATAACTTCTTCTTTTTTCTCAGGGAGTACTTTTGCCATTACTCGATCAATACCAACTACTTTTGCAATTGCATTGGCGGTTTTTTCATTGTCGCCTGTGATCATAATAATTTCGAGACCACGCTTTTTAAGTTCAGCGATAGTTTCTTTTGCGTGCTCTTTTAGAGTATCTGCGAGAGCAAGGATACCTATCGGCATCATATCGTATGCTACAAATACAACAGTTTTTGCTTCTGTTTGTAAACGTTCAAATTCTTTTAAGTGTGGTTCGACTGCAATATGCTCTTGCTTCATTAATTCTTCATTACCTACAAGCACTTTTTTGCCGTCGTACATAGCAGATACGCCTTTTCCGGATGTATTTTTGAAATCTTTTGGCTCAGGTGGGTTAAGGTTTTTTGCAGCTTTTACCACGGCAGTTGCGAGTGGATGCTCTGATCCACGTTCAGCTACTGCTGCGATGAGCAGTACTTCGTCTCGCGATTTATTTCCAAGAGGAATAATGTCAGTAACTGCAGGTTCGCCTTTTGTGAGAGTGCCCGTTTTATCAAACGCAATAGCGTTGAGTGTTTTTGTTTTCTCAAGAGCTTCGCCTCCTTTGAGAAGTACGCCAAATTCAGCGCCACGCCCGGTGCCGACCATAATTGCAGTTGGCGTTGCAAGCCCCATCGCACAGGGGCAGGAAATTACGAGAACTGCAATTGCGGCAAGAATCGAGCTTGTAATTATTTCACCAGCTACGAAATACCACACAAAGAATGTAATGAGTGAGATTATAACAACAGTCGGTACAAACATTTCTGAGATGCGATCAGTAAAGTCTTGAATTGGAGCTCGAGCGCCTTGGGCATCTTCAACCATTTTAACAATCTGGTGGAGTAACGTATCGCGTCCGACTTTGGTGGCACGACATTTTAGTAAGCCGTAGGTATTAATTGTAGCTCCAATAACTTCTTCTCCTTCCTTTTTCCCGACAGGCATTGATTCTCCAGTAATAATTTTTTCATCGATAGATGAAACTCCTTCAATAACGACGCCGTCAGTAGCCACTTTTTCGCCAGGTTTTACGAGGAAAATATCGCCAATTTGAATATCATTTATTTTTACAACAACCTCCGCACCGTCTTTTATAAGAATCGCTTCTTGGGGGGCGAGCTTGAGAAGTTTTCGGATAGCGCTTGAAGCTCTCCCTTTCGCGAGCGCTTCAAAATATCGCCCAAGAATTAGAAACGATATAAGAGCGGCTGATGATTCCCAGTAGGGATGATCAATGCCTTGCCAAAGGGTTTGATAGTGAGGGTAGGTCGTTGAAAAGAAAAACCCGAGGGCGCTCAATACATATGCTGATGTTGTGCCGAGTACTACTAATACATCCATATTTGTTGAGCCGACTTTAAGGGCAGTGTATGCGTTGCGGTAAAAAGACCAGCCTACGAAAAATTGGATAGGGGTCGTCATTATAAGATAAATCCAATTTAAGTCTACGAGCGTTCCAGAGCAGGCTCCATTTATCACGTTTATAAGAGTATCGGGGCCTCCGACACACAAGGCATGCCCGTGGTGAAGGTTGAGCATGTGGAC
>CAYIZO010000120.1:0-2694 GCA_964368005.1 uncultured Candidatus Saccharibacteria bacterium | reverse complement strand
CAACCAGACAATCGAAACCGCACATCCAACGACGACAAACAAAATAATCGTCAGAATGGATTGCACGCAGATACTCATGAGGGCTATCTTCGACAACGACCACGCGGGGCCAAACTGCCAAAAGCTCAGCCCAAACAAAAATAGGCTTGAAGCGACCCACACGATCGGAGCAAACGGGCAGAAAAGATTCCAAAGAAATTTTCTTTGGTTACCGTTACTGTCGTGTGTGAAGAATGTTCCTTTCCCATCGCTCGAAATATAGATATCGTCCGTATCGTACATCCATGGATGGTAGATCGGACGAAGATTCAATCCTCGTCGCGCAAAAGAAATCAACCACAAAGCCGTCATCGCTCGAAAACCCAGCAACACCAAAAGAAATATAAGAACAAATGGTGGCTGAATCAAGTATGCGAGCATTCGCCGTTTACGAAACTCGCACTGATCTCGCGGTGGTCGATGGAACCATAGATTCACCCAAAATCTTTCCCACGGCCGCGGGGCTGCAGCAAAATGCCCTTCGGCAACTTTGATACTGACAACCGCCTCTTCAAGAGCAAAGACGCCGCAATGCCCCTCATAGAATTTTTTTCGAACGAGAAGTTTCCCCTCTTCGTCCAAAATAGTATCTCGCTCATACGAGGTGCCATGAGCTCTTCCGCCTAGAATCATTGCTCGAAGCAGACGAACATCGCCATCTTCCTGCCAAACGATCATCCCTTGAACAGAATGTTCACCTGCTTGGTGAAAGTCGATGAAATCCATCACCTGATCAAGCGGAATTAACCGACGCTCTACCTCCTGAACTTCATCACTGTTATTTCTTGTCACGACAAGCAAAAGATGCGGCAAAACTGCTTGATGATCTGCAAGATCGTCGAGAAGCTCATTGCTGATACACCACCTGAGAGTTGCTGTCGGACTGCCCTGCCTCTCGCTACGAGCGACGAGCTGAAGCATACTCAATCCTCCCTATTTAGTTGCAAGCGTTGGACTTCTCTGATCAGTTTTTTATTCGAGACTACAAAGAATACCTAAGATACATTAAAATATTTTTTCTATTTAGTCAATGATATTAATTCCTTCGATTTTAAGAAGTTTTCGTTTTGCCGTCACTCCTCCGCGACCTGAATACCCACCAAGCGTACCATCGGATCGAATCACCCGATGACAAGGAATTGTACCTACAAGAGGATTTGCTCCTACTGCATTCGCAACTGCTCGAACTGCCTCTGGTCTCCCTATTCGAGTAGCAAGCATTTTATATGTCACAACCGTACCTCGAGGAATTTTTATAATTTCTCGCCATACGCTCTGCTGGAATGAAGTACCATTCGGAATATCAATACCCTTCATGCGCCTTCTCCTTAGAAATCTTTACTATAAATTATTTTATAATAGTAAACCCCCCGATAATCGGCAAAGGCTTCTTCTCATTTTTTGTGACATTTATAATCCCGAGAATTACGAGAGCAAGAATAAAAAGATTAAATATTCCAGACAAAAACATAATTAAACCATATCCGAAAAATCCGAGCATTCCTGTAAAAATACTCAAAACGATCTGCCCTCCAAGCGCGAGTATAAAAAGTATCGTACCTTGATTTGTATGGTAAGTAATAAACGGCGTTCGATTGCCTACCAAAAGTGGTACAAAAAATATTAAGTACGCCAAAATACCCATTAGTTTATCGTGATCTACTAACTGCGATTTATCATCCATAATAAAAAATTAACTAATAAACTACTTATCTCATTATAATCTATTCATTTCAATTTCAAAACCCAACTTCTTTATCGAGGCCCTGAGCTCGATTCCCCTTCAAAATTTTGAACTACTTCACCAAATTGCATAGTCTTTGGATCTAATAATAACCAAATGCTTTTCCCTACCGACGGTCGCACAGTAAAACTTTCTCCTTGGGCTCGATCGGCATAATTTACAACAATAATCTTCCCCTTATCCGCTCCTGTCGTTTGTGGAGCAATTCGATCTCCAAGAAGCAAGCCCTGTGAACCCACATACCCATTTGGAGTATTGAGTGCTGCTACAACATAATAAAAAACACCGCTACCTCCCATCTCTTGTGTAACCAAAAAAACAATATCTTTTGTGCCGTCTCCATCAAGATCATGCACTACTTCATTGCCAAAATATCTTGTGATAATTTTCGAAGCAGAATCCGGAGTAACTTCTATTTCTGAAACACCATTTTTTAATTCGACGCTTTTGCCACCTATGCTGTAGGTAATATTTTTATAATCGTCATTAAGTTGTTTATTTTTTGTGTGAAATTTTATTGAATAAAAAATATCATCACCGACAAAATCGTAATCTTGTTCGATGGAGTATTTTTGTACTGCTCCCCACACGATAATAAAAACTATTATTATTACAGCGAGCGCCCAATCAATCCAACGATTTAAAAATACTTTCTTATTCATATATATAGTATTGCACAAAATTTGATTTTTGTTCACAGTAAGGTACCCTCACCATATGAATCAAGAGCTTTTGGAAAGCGCTACAAAGAATATCAGCGACATTATAAACCTTTCGATCCTACACACGCCATCAAATAACGCGCTGGTTGTTTATGATACCCAATGCGGACTTACCAACATTCTTACAGAAGCATACCGCAAAGTATTGCCCACCGCCTCTTTTATAGATTTTGATGCTACTAATAAAGA
>CAYIZO010000119.1:0-2709 GCA_964368005.1 uncultured Candidatus Saccharibacteria bacterium | reverse complement strand
TTGTTTTTTTTTATTCGGGGGTCTTTTGGGGTTGGGGGGGCGTGCTTGGGGTTGCGGGGGGCCGGCGAAGCCGCGGGTGCGCTGAGAAAGTGCACGCCTAAAATAAAAAACCGTACGCAATGTACGGTTTTTTATTTTGTATGATCTTATGCAAAGAAACCAAATTGAAAAACAAAAAGCCACTCGTGAGGTTCCACGAGTGGCGATTTGCAACCTCTTGTTCGGGCGTGTTGCTTGCCCGTATGACGGAGCCGTACTACAGGCGCTTAGGGCCCGTTCGCGGAACCGAAGATGTGGTCGATTTCTTGCGGCGACATCTGGAAATAGAGTCCGTACTCGGAGAGTGCGCTTTCGACTTGGTCCATCGTCTTGGGTCCGAGACCCCAGACGTCTGCCAGAACTTGACGACGTTCTATGAGCAGATACCGAAAGGAACGGATACCTTGATGCGGAATACGGTTCCGTGCGTAGGTCGTGAGACGTTCCTGAAACTCACGAAAGAGAACATCTTCGCCTTCTTGCCGTACGCGCTCCGCAAATGCTTTGCGACGTTCTGTGGGCACCGGCACTTCGCCTGTAGCCTCGTGAAGAACGACTCCTTCGAGCCTGTTTTCCTTGAAAAGTTGCAGTGCCCTGACGAGCTCATGGATAGAGCGCTCCGAACGCACATCCTTTCGGATGAGGTCGTAGGCAGTCACGAAGAGGTCCGTGACATCGAACAATGGCTTCCTGGTTTCCGCAGGATGCATAACTCCTCCTATAAAGTTAAGGTACATTTACTACTACGGTGCTAGCGCAGTAGGCGTCCCCACAAGGCTACTACTTTGGTATTCGCAAAGCAGCACATCGCCTTACTGGGTAAGCATTCCACCATGGAATTGCAGTGTAAATACTACCATTTCCTACGAGTTTGTCAAGACTGTGGGCGAGAGCAGAAAGACTTTTATAATTAAGATCTTTAGATATAGACTGTGTTTCTAATCCCCTAAAGCAGTGAGAACATCTAACCTACGTGTACAATCTCTTTACTCTTCAACACTAAATCCAACTCCCTTCCAAATACATATCAACCATTCAGTTCTTGAATGATTTGATTCCAACTCTCACTAACTTCCGCCCGCCAAGTAAATTACTTACTGCCTACACCCGAGAAAAAAACAAGCAGTTTGAAATACTGGATTTGCCTGAAGCTCACCTCGTCGCTCTCCGCGCTCTCGTGCCAACTCTCTACGATAATTTGCTGCCCTATTTTGAATGCGCTCAATAGCCTGTAGTCGCCCGCGTTCATATGCATCTTCTTCGATACCTCGTGTACCGCGACTTAATTTTATGTCAACTTCTGCTTGCCTGCGAGCGTTTTCTTGAATGCGTCGCGCTTCTGCTCTTGCATCTTGTCCAGCTTGTCGCTCTGCCTCTTTTTTATATGCCTGGTCATATATTTGTTGTTGCTGTTCAGGAGTTAAAACATATTCTTGCCTATCATAATTAGAACCTCCCCATTCTTCGGCTTCTTTTGGTTTTAATGCAACTCCCATAGCACCCGAGAGTACCGTCGCAAGAACCATCATTTGGCCAACTTTTTTAACCCGAGAAGTAAAATGTTTTTCAAAAAAACCCTCTCCACCATCTTCAGTAATTTCTTTGCCAAAAACTTCCTGCAGCGCACCCCCTCCGCCTCGGCAAGTGGATGCAAAACGTCTTCTTGCGATTCTATAGAATCTTCAATTGGTATACCTTCCATAATATTTTTATTTTTCTATAAACTCGTTTAACTGCATTTTTTCTTCGAGAATAATCTCTTGAATTTTTACTGGATCATCGCCTGCTGCAATTTTCTTTTTCAAATTTTCTGTAAGCATCCCAAGCATACTCGAATCTTCTTTCATTATATCTATAAAAAGTGAAACTGCTGCAGGCGAAACGCGAGATAGCACTCCCTGCCAAACCATTAAATCCTCTCTTCCGATGCCTCCTTTTTGAAGAATCTCTTCTGCTTTAGTTATAAGCTCCTCTTTTTGCAACATAATTTTATACTTTCTGTATAGCATTTATATATAAAATCTCAATGTACAAAAGAATAAAAACGCGTTACACTGCTTACAATCAGCGCCTTTAGCTCAGTGGTAGAGCGTTTGCATGACACGCAAAAGGCCGGAAGTTCGATCCTTCCAAGGCGCACAATGACTCTAAAAAAAACTACAACAATTCTTGCAATTGAAACCTCGTGTGATGAGACGGGCGTCGCGATACTTGATTGTTCAGGAGGACTTGCCCGTCCTCAATTTAAAATCCGCGCAAACGCTATTACATCGCAAATTGAACTCCATAAAGAATTTGGTGGCGTGGTACCAAACATTGCCAAACGCGAGCATATAAAACACCTGCCAATTTTACTTATCGAAGTATTAAATAAAGCTACTATAAAAAATCCAGCAGAAGAAATTAATGCGCTCGCAGTCACTGTAGGTCCGGGACTTGAACCCGCTCTCTGGGCGGGAATCACATTTGCACAAGAACTTGCACAAGATTGGAAGCTACCAGTCGTCGCTTCAAATCATATGGAAGGCCATATCGCGGCAATACTGCTGCCGACTGATACAAAATCAAAAATAAAAAATGAAAAAATAAGCTTTCCTGCAATCGCGGTTCTTGTATCAGGTGGTCACACAGAACTTGTTCTTATAAAAAACTGGCTCGACTACAAAGTGA
>CAYIZO010000118.1:0-2709 GCA_964368005.1 uncultured Candidatus Saccharibacteria bacterium | reverse complement strand
TTCAGACGTGTGCTCTTCCGATCTGATCAAGTGAATAATTAAGAATTTTTACTAAAGTGATTAGAAAGTTGTTCTCTACAAATATTTGGTTTTTTGCTACTCTACTCCTAGAAAGGAGCTTACCTCATGCCCATGCAAGAGTGTACGAAACATGATGGAATAGAGGTTAAATGGGATCCAAAAAAACGAGCGAGATGCCCTGTTTGTACTGCTGGTCAATTCGCAGACGAGCCGCCGATCATGTTTGTCACTCCTCGAGAAAAACGACTTGAAGAATTAACAGGGGATGATATTCCGCCCGGTATGGATCTAGATGATTGTGCAATAGATATGCCAGATCTTTGAAAAAACTCGCTCCTCTAGAGCTTCGCTGCGCGAAGCTCTTTTTTATTAAATCAAAAAACTCGCCATTGGCGAGTTTTTTGATTATTCAGATTTTTCTTCTTTGACTTCTGCGACTTGCTCTTTCCCAAGAAATGCGAGGGAAAGTTTATGTTGATCAGGCTGGAAAACTACGACTTGAAATGGATATTGCTTGCCCGCCTCCACCGTATCTTTCATTTTTTGAAGAGTGCCAAATTCAGAAATATGTGAAAGCCCTGAAAGACCACCATACTGAGCAAGCTTTACAAAAACACCGTATTTGTTAAGTT
The DNA here is from genome assembly GCA_964368005.1 of uncultured Candidatus Saccharibacteria bacterium. Lineage (GTDB taxonomy): Bacteria > Patescibacteriota > Minisyncoccia > Ryanbacterales > GWA2-47-10b > JBBTUF01. The sequence continues at coordinate 2,056 of CAYIZO010000118.1, read as the reverse complement.
TCGTAACAATACCTTGTACAATGTCGCCTTTTTCGAGTTTTACCTCTTTCCATGGATCAGTCTTCAATGCTTTAATCGAAAGTGAAATTTTGTCACCCTCGATTGAAATTATTTTTACTCGAACCTTATCGCCAACCTTATACAAATCACTCGGATTCTCAACAAGTGACCAATCAAGCTCTGAAATATGTACAAGCCCCTCAAGACCTTCTTCAAGCTTTACAAATACACCAAATTCGACAACGCCTGATATCTCACCTTCATACTCTGACTCGAGAGCATATTTAACAAGCTTTTCTTTGATCTCGTTTGGTTCAAATCCTTTTTCTGAAAAAATTATTTTTTCTTCTTTAGGATCAATTGTAATAATGTGTACTGCAAATTCAGTACCTACAAGCTTCTGTAACTCTTCAAAAATTCGCGCCTTGTCACCACCTTCAACGCGAGGATAGTGCGCTTGAGAAAGCTGTGAGAGAGGCAAAAACCCCTTTGTACCATTCCACTCGAATACGAGACCTCCTCGATTAGCTTCAAGCGCCTTAAGATTAAGTGGGGTTTTTTCAGCAAGTAACGCTCCGGCTTCTTTCCAAAACTTTTCGCGACCAGCTTCGCGAACTGAAAGTTCAATGTACCCTTCTTCATTTTCGAGCTCTACAATTTTTGTAACAAGCGCCTCACCTTCCTCTTTTACCTTCAAAATATCGCGACCTTCTTGGTATTCTTTTCCGTAAATAATACCTGTAGCAAAACCCAAATCTATAAAAACCACTGAACCCAATTTTTTTAAAACAGTACCCTCAATAATGTCGCCTACTCGTGGGATTTTCCATTGAGAGGGAAGATGTAAAAAAACCTCCTCAGTAGAAGCTTTTGTTGGCGCCCAATCTTCCTTTATCTCGAGCTCATCACTCATGACCGCCAGTATAGAAGAAACTAAATCGCTTTGCAAGCGCTCTCTTTTTCGCTATACTAAGGACACTCTTATGATGCTCTCAAGTTATGGATTAACCTGTTTTAAACTGCAATCCGGTGATACGGTTGTGGCTATTGACCCTTTTGGAAAAGGAGGCAGTATTACCCCGCCTCGTTTTGAAACGCAGATAGTTGTGCTCACTCAACCAGATGCAAAAACGAATTTCTCACTCACGGGGGAACCAACCATATTTTCAACCCCTGGAGAGTACGAAACGCGAGGCATATCTTTTGTCGGATTCCAAGCTGAAAGCGCTACTCCCTTCTATATAGAGTGCGAGGGCGTCCGAATCCTAACACTTGGCGCCATCACAAAGCTTTCCGCCATAGAAGAGATTCTTGATCATATTGATACGATCGATATCTTACTCTTATCTTCTGCCGGGACACCTGTGGAAACACAAAAACTTGTCGCACAAATTGATCCACGAATTGTGGTCTTAATGGCTCCAGAAAATGCAAAAAAAGGCTCTCAAAATGCAATGGCAAAAGAACTCGCAGATAAACCTGAAGAACTCGACAAACTTACTATTAAGCAGAAAGGTCTCCCTACCGAAGGTCAGCGAATTATTATCCTCGAAAGCCCAAAATAAAAACATGTCACTTCTTCATTCAATCGAGCAACTACAACAAGCCCCCATCCGTAAAAGAAAGATTGTACTCACAGTAAGTGTTCTTGTTATTATGGTTGTAGTAATCAGCCTCTGGATAATGCAACTCAAGTATACTCTTTCAACCACTCACCCTGAACATACAGCTTCTATCACCGAACCTATGAAATTAATTTGGAATTCTATGAAAGACTCACTGCCAGCTAATTTAAAATCTATTTATGAAAAAGGAAAATAAAATACAATTACCTGAAGAAAACGACCGCAGTCTTGTACACCAAGACATAGCTGCCGAAATGCGCGAAGCATACCTTGATTATGCAATGAGTGTCATTGTTTCGCGCGCACTTCCTGATGTTCGCGATGGCTTAAAGCCCGTACATCGTAGAATACTTTTCACGATGAAAGAGCTTGGACTTCGCTCAAGTGCAAAGTATGTAAAGTCTGCTCGCGTCGTCGGTGAAGTACTTGGT
>CAYIZO010000117.1:0-2714 GCA_964368005.1 uncultured Candidatus Saccharibacteria bacterium | reverse complement strand
CTCAAAATAAGTTATAATACAATATGGAAAGAATACCAGAGAGCAATCCTGAGGAAAAAGATCCTAAAGAAAAGATTCGTGAATTGGATGAACCTCCATCGCGTCCCGAAATGCAACCTATTCCCGATGTAGAAAATATATATTCTGAAAATCCATATTTGGAACGTTACATTGAATTAGCTAAAAAAGCGTTGAATGAGGATCCGTTTAAAGTCGAAAATATTGTTCGTACTATCGATGAGTGTAATAAGGTAATATTTAAAGATAATTTTGTTGTCCCTTATTTGGAGTTGGGATCAATTGATTGCAAGTATGGTAGATTAAGAAGATTTTATTTTCCCGCCAGTCATTCAATTAAATTAGGATTTAGGTTAAAAGAATAATTTGCAAACTCTTATTTTGCAGTGGAATACTTAGAAAAGTGGAAGTCTAGGAGGCGGTGCACTTACTTGTTGAATTTAGTAGTGTTTTAGTTGACAAAAAAGTTGTTTCATGGTAAGAATAAAACCATGAAGTCTTTAGGCGCACCCATCGTCTCGTTTGAGGAATTTCTTGCCCTCAAGCCGAAGCTCGGGAAAATCGTTTTGGTATCAGGAGGTTTTGACCCTATTCACCCAGGGCATATTAGTAATATTCAGGAAGCAAAAAAACTTGGCGATACGCTTGTGGTTGTTGTAAATGGCGATGCGTTTTTGCGTGATAAAAAAGGTAAGCCGTTTCAAGACTTAAAGACGCGCTGTGCGATTGTAAGTGCGGTACAGGGGGCTGATTATATTATCCCATTTGAAATTAAAAATGATAAAAGTATTTGCAAAGCACTCGAGTATGTCCAGCCGCATATATTTGCAAAAGGGGGCGATCGTAGCGGACCATCAACTATTCCTGAGTGGCCTATTTGTCAGCAGCTAGGGATAGAAGTTGTTTTTAATGTCGGTCTCGACAAGCAATGGTCATCAAGCGATTTTTTGAAGGAATGGGTAGAGCATTCAACGCAAGCTCAAAATTCGCGCTCATAAAGATTTTTTGATATACTACGACCATGAACGAGATCACTAAAAAAATCGAAGATCTTGAAACGAAGGTCCGCAGTTTGGCGGACCATCTTTGACCTACGTACAAAACAAGAAAAATTAATTACTCTTGAAGCTGAAACTCAAACAGAACATTTTTGGCAAGATCACGAGCGTGCTCGTGAGGTCGGCGAAGAAATAAAATCTATAAAGGAAGAAGTGTCTACTTGGGAAAACTTAGTGGGCGATATCGGCACGCTCAAAGAACTTGCCGCTATATCTGAAGATAAAAATTTTGAAGACGAGTATGCATCGCTCGAGCGCTTGTTTGAGCGGGCTCGTCGTCAGGCGCTTTTATCAGGGCCATACGATAAAGCTGCGGCGATCGTTTCATTTTATGCGGGCGCAGGAGGGCAAGACGCTGAAGATTGGGCTCGTATTTTATATCGTATGTATGCGAGGTACGGCGAGCGAAAAGGCTGGGCAGTAACGATAGTACACAATCACGAAAACGAACATGGCGGTATAAAAAATGCGACTCTTAAGATTGATGGCGCGTTTGCGTATGGTATGTTGCGAGGTGAAATGGGCGTGCATCGATTAGTGCGCATTTCGCCTTTTTCTTCAAAAAAATTACGACACACTAGTTTTGCATATATTGAAGTACTTCCGGTTTTACCAAAAACCGCCGAAGTTGAAATCAAAGATGATGATATCGAAATTTCGTTTGCACGCTCGAGTGGCCCTGGCGGTCAAAATGTAAACAAGCGCTCAACTGCCGTTCGTATTGTGCATAAACCTACAGGGATTCAAATTCACGCAGATAGTGAGCGAGGTCAGGCGGCAAATCGTGACACCGCGCTCTCGATTCTTCGCGCAAAATTGTATACAATACGAGAAGCGTCAAAAAAGAAAGAACTGGAGGGGTTAAAGGGCGAAAACCCTATAAAGATTGAGTGGGGAAGCCAGATTCGTTCCTACGTGGTGCATCCATACCAAATGGTAAAAGATCACCGTACGGGTTACGAAACATCGCAAGTTGACGCAGTATTAGACGGAGATTTAGATGAATTTATAGAACATGATTTACTTCGATAATGTATCAAAATTATATAGCGCTGGAGCAGCAGCTCTTGAGAGCGTAACATTTACGATTGAGCCAAAAGAGTTCGTATCGCTTGTGGGGCAGTCGGGTGCGGGCAAGTCAACGCTTATTCGCCTATTGCTCGCTGAAGAAAAGCCTTCGAAAGGCAAGGTATTTTTTGAATCTCTCGATGTGCATAATTTAAGTTCTGCCGAGATCCCATTTGTGCGACGTAAGATTGGCACAGTATTTCAAGATTTTCGTTTACTCCCGACAAAAACCGCGTACGAAAATATTGCGTTTGCACTTGAAGCCGCAGGTAAAGACGACGCCGAAATCGCAGCAGACGTTCCGCATGTATTAGACTTGGTAGGGCTTGCCGATAAGTCTGATTATTTTCCTCACGAGCTATCAGGCGGCCAGCAGCAGCGCGTGGCGATTGCTCGTGCGCTTGTAAACCGCCCCGAAGTGGTGGTTGCCGATGAACCGACGGGGAATCTTGATCCGCTCAATACGTGGGAAATTATTCGACTTCTTGCTAAAATAAACGAACTTGGCACCACAGTTTTACTCGCTACACACGATAAAGATATTATCGATACGATTGGCAAGCGCGTTAT
>CAYIZO010000116.1:1188-2731 GCA_964368005.1 uncultured Candidatus Saccharibacteria bacterium | reverse complement strand
AGTTGGTGATAAGAGAACGGGGTAAATAAGTTTTTGCACCTTAGCCACCCACCCCCTGCAAAGGTTCTTACAACTTCTTGCGTTTCCGGTTTTTCGAATTGGCATTTCGTGGGATCTATATCGATCCTTGGTTGCACCGGCCTTGAGAGTTGTGCCTGCTCACCTCAAAAGAGGAGAAGTTCTGACTATCGGTATGCTGCCGATCGAGCCGGCTACACAGATCGATCTTCACATACAAGCTGGTTCTCGTATGTTGACGGTCGAAAGTAGTAACTTTCATGTCCCGTGGCTCAGCACGATGCCTGCGTATCGCGAAGGGAAAGTTGGTGTGCCCTGGGGTCCAGAAAAAATCTGGGTGTTCGCGCGTTGATGATGCAACATTTTCAAGCCTTGGGCCAAAAGCTCAAGGCTTTTCTTTTTTAGGAATTTTACGTTAGAGTGGCTATATATTTTATGATACAAAATATCCAAAAAATGATTCGAGATATTATTGTCCGTGAAGTGGGGGATGATATTTCGTTTTCGGTTGAACGATCAGAGCTTGAAACTCACGGTGATTATTCTTCAAATATTGCGCTCGCGCGAGCAAAAATTGAGCGTAAGGCTCCACTTGAAATTGCAGCAAGTATTGCCGCACAGATAAAAGAAAAATACTCTAACATATTTCATGCGATAGAAGTTGCTCCTCCAGGTTTTTTAAATTTTTATTTAGCGCCCGAATTTTTACGAGCACAGGTTGCAGATTTACTGAAACCTCTGAAAAAGAAGAGTCTTGGTCGTGCATCGGTTGAGTTTATCTCTGCAAATCCAACGGGGCCGTTGCATGTAGGAAACGCACGAAGCGGGCCTATTGGTGATGTGATTGCTAACCTACTTATTGAGCAGGGTTATAAAGTTACTCGTGAGTATTATCACAATGATGCGGGTGCGCAGATGGATAAGCTCGAGAGGACAATGTGGCATTGGTATCTGCGCGCATGTGGCGTAACTTCGACATTTCCCGAAGATGGATATCCCGGGGATCATTTGGAAAAGATTGCGTATGCAGCATATGAAAAATATGGCAAAAAACTTGCCAATAAAAAAAATAAGAACGGAATGGTCACGCTTACAAAGTTTACATTTAAAGCGCTCGAAAAAGAAAATTTTGCAACGATTAAAAGTATGGGTATTCGATTTGATCGAATCGTGCGTGAAAGTAATTTAGTGAAAACGAAGACAAAAAAAGTACTCGCAGAGCTTGAGAGGAAGAATCTTCTTAAAAAAAGAGAGGGAGCGGTGTGGTTTTCTCCAAGTGAAGAAATTGAAGCGGTTGTAGAAAAGTCTGACGGTACTCTAATTTATTTTGCAAATGATATTGCGTATCACAAAGAGAAGTTTATTAAGAATGATTTTGTCGTAGATGTCTTTGGAGAGAATCATGAGGCGCACATCCCAAAATTATATGCGGTCGCTGACGCGTTTGGTTTCGCCCATGGAAATTTAAAAATTGTTGTGTATGGGCACGTAAGTCTGAAGGAGGGTAAAAAAGTTATAAGATCGG
>CAYIZO010000116.1:0-1178 GCA_964368005.1 uncultured Candidatus Saccharibacteria bacterium | reverse complement strand
AGAAGTCATTGAGGCGGTAGGTGCGGATGCATTTCGGTTTTTTATGCTCGAACATAGTCCTAGAAGTAGCATGCAATTTGATCTCAAGCTCGCAAAAGCGAAATCTAAAGAAAATCCCGTATATTATGTGCAGTATGCTCATGCGCGTACTTCGGGCATTTTACGCAAAAGTAAAATGAAAATCGATCTTAAAAAGGCGGATTGGTCGCTACTTGAAACTTTGCCGGAAATTCGATTAATAAAGCAAATTTTACTTAATATAGAAGTGGTTGAGATGACAACGCTTGATTATGGGGTACAACGACTCACTCGGTATGCATACGAGCTCGCGCGCTCGTTTACACATTTTTATGAGACAACGCTTGTAATTAGTGAAGACAAAAAACTAACAGCATCGCGCCTCGCGCTTGTAATGCTTACGCGCGATACACTTCGACATATTTCAAAACTTCTTGGCATTTCTGCTCCAGAGAAGATGTAGATCTTGAAATTCTCATGCAGACCTCGTATTATATTTGATATGGATTTTGATCAACCAAAAAATATTGTCATAGGGCTTGTGGTATTAGTCGCAGTTTTTGGGGTAATTGTGTGGGCGGGTAGTCGTAGTCCTGCGCTCTCGCCTGAGATTGTAAAAAATAATAATCAAGCGCAAAACATTAATAACAACACAACACAAAATATGAATACAAATGAAATTGTTCAAGAAAAAAATAAAGCAACAATTAAAACAGCAAAAGGAAATATCGTGATAGATCTTTATCCAAAAGCTGCACCAAAAACGGTTGCAGGTTTTATCGAAAAATCAAAAGCAGGGTATTTTAATGGTCTAAAATTTCATCGAGTAGAAGATTGGGTATTGCAGGGCGGCGACCCGTTATCACGCGATGAATCTAAAAAATCAACGTGGGGAACAGGAGGTGGGAATATCGAAACAGAATTAAGCCAAATGCCATTTGTGATCGGTGCTGTCGGCGTTGCTCGCGGTGGCGATATTAAAATATCAAATGATTCACAATTTTTTGTCGTGAAGAAAGATGCTCAATTTTTAAATGGGCAGTACACTCTTTTTGGTCAAGTGACGCAGGGAATGGATGTTGTGCAGAACATGACGATTGGTGACATCATTCAATCAATTACGGTTGAATAAATTTAGAAAATCGATACAATAGAGAAAT
>CAYIZO010000115.1:0-2777 GCA_964368005.1 uncultured Candidatus Saccharibacteria bacterium | reverse complement strand
GGATGTAATACAACTTGGCACGACGCACACGAGTAGCGCGACGTGTAATTTCAACTTTTTCGATAATAGGAGAATGTATTGGAAATACTCGCTCAACACCAACACCAGCTGAAACTTTACGAACAGTGAATGTACCTGTAGGCCCTGCCCCGTGTTTTGTCGCGATAATAATACCCTCAAATGTTTGCAAGCGCGTCTTTTCACCCTCGCGCACTTTCTGTACTACACGCACAGTATCGCCGGGTTTAATTTCAGTCTTCCAGTTAACAGTTTCGCTTGGCTTCATATGGACTTCTTTATATCATACTACGCGCCATTACGCAATTGTTTGATGGCATCTCTAAGGTCTTTAGGTAATGACGCCTTAATATATATTTTTTTACCACTCAAACCAACGAATTCCACACTTGACGCATGCAAAAACTGCCGGCCAAGCCCTACGGGACATACAAAACGCTTTCCTCCATATAGATTGTCGCAAACGACAGGATGCCCCAGATGAGCCAAATGTGATCGAATTTGATGCGTGCGGCCCGTACGCGGGCGAACTTCGAGTAACGTAAACTCTCCTCCTGATAATTTTATCCGCCCTGCTACTTTATATTCTGTGATTGCTTCGCGCGCCCTGCCTTGCTTGCCCCCAACTACTCGCTTTTCAAAATGCTTTGTCGAGCGGGCTATCGAAGCGTTAATAATACCAGAATCATTTTTTACATTTCCTACAACCAGAGCGTTATATATTTTTCGTACACCACCAGTTTGAAAAAGCTTTTTTAAATGCAAAAAACTTTTTTGATTACGCGCGATTATTAATACACCCGAAGTATCTTTATCGAGTCGATGTACAATGCCCGGCCGCTCTGGATCTTCTCCAACGCTCTCGACATCAGGGTAGTTTTCAAGCAGCCAATCAACTACTGTCTCAGACTTATGCCTGGCATCGTGATGCACAACCATGCCCGCAGGCTTTTCAATTACAAGGATGTCTTTATTTTTAAATAAGACTTTAATTTCCAACATAAAGGCTATCGTAGCACACCTTTATTTTGAGCTGCGGATACGCGCAGCAATTGTTTTAAGATCTTCTTTTGGTGGGTTCGCAACAACTGAGTGGATTGAAGAGCCTCCATCACCCTGCCAACGCGGAATAATATGAAAATGTATATGATCAACCGCCTGCCCTGCCCACTTACCGTGATTAATGCCTAATGTAAAACCATCAGGTAACAGAGAGTTTTTTATCATGCCGACGACATTTTGTACACACTCAAAAAATGGGCCTATATTTTCTTTTGGCATTTCAAGAATATTTTCTGCATGAATTTTTGGAATTACAAGCGTATGCCCAGTGGAGCGCGGAGCGTTATCAAGAAACGCGTATACAAAGTCATCTTCATACACACCCTCGGTCTCTAGCTCCTTTCGTATAAATCTACAAAAAATACAGGTTTCCATATTTTTATTTGATGATCATTATATTATCCGCATTTTCAGGGAAGTAAACCATGGAAACAACTTTATAAATACCGCATAAAACACTGAGAAGAATTATAATACAGATCAAAAGCAAAACCTTTTTCCATTTTACTAACGACCCCCTACGCCACTCGGAAATAAGACGAACAGTTATGTATAAACTCGTAATACCGAAAATTGGCCCCGTAAAAACAGCTGCAGCGAGAAAGTAATCATAACTCATGTGTTTATTATAACTTAGCGATGTCTTCTTTGCTAAATGTAAATGTATCGCCACGCTTGAGTGTACCTTCTAAAATCTTTTTCGCGATGACTTGCTCAACACGGTCAGCGATAGCGCGGCGCATGGGGCGCGCACCAAAAGCTGGATCATACCCAAGCTCCACAATGCGCCGCGCAAACTCCTCTGTCGGCTCAAAATGCATTTCATTTACTTCGAGTTTAAGTTTTAATTCCTTAAGCAGAAGCATAGCAACTTGCGCTAGCTGATCTTTACTTAGTGGATGATACACCACAATCGCATCAAAACGGTTAAGTAGCTCTGGCGAAAAAATTCCATCCGCACGGATACGATCAACCACTTCGCTTTGAATTTTTGACGGATCCTTTCCTTCTTTAAGCATGTCCCACACAAGATTTGATCCTGCGTTTGAAGTCGCAATAATCATTGTTTCGCGCGCCGATACTCGCTTGCCCGCACCATCAGAAAAAAGTCCTTCATCAAGAATTTGCAAAAATAAATTATGAACATCGTGCGAAGCTTTTTCAAACTCATCAAAAAGCAAGAGTGAAAATGGTCGCTCCCGGAGTCGACTTACTAATATCCCTGGCTCACGCGAACCATATGCCCCAATAAGTTTCCGGATACCTTCTTCACCGTGATACTCTGACATATCAAATCGAATCATTGAGTCTTCTCCACCAAAATACATTTCAGCAAGAGCTTTTGCAGTTTCAGTCTTACCAACACCAGTAGGCCCGAGCAATAAAAACGATCCTATCGGCCGCGTACCAGTCTTGAGACCCGATCTTGCGCGTCGCAACGCATCAGAGATTGATTTGATTGCAAACTCTTGATCAATCATTCGCGTATGAAGCAACTCTTCCATATGTAAAAGTTTTTCTCGCTCTGAAGCTTCTGCCTGCATTGTAGGGATGTGTGTTTGCTTTTCAACTATTGCATCAATATCTTCTGGCATAACAAAAACTCTATCTTGTGAGGTAGCCGAGACAACTTCATCAAGAAGATCAATTGCTTTTTCAGGCATCGAGCCTGTGGTAATAAATCGATCAGCGAGTTC
>CAYIZO010000114.1:0-2796 GCA_964368005.1 uncultured Candidatus Saccharibacteria bacterium | reverse complement strand
TTTTCATGTAGCATAATCAAGATTCTAGCAGATTTGCTATAATTCAGCCATCATGACTAGTAAATCGTCAGACAAATTTCTCCAGAATTACAACACCCTTAATTCGGCCCAAAAAGAGGCTGTAGATACGATCGAGGGCCCAGTGATGGTCGTGGCTGGCCCGGGCACAGGCAAAACGCAAGTGCTCACGCTCCGCATTGCGAATATCTTGCGCGAGACGGATACGCCGGCTGATGGCATTCTCGCACTGACTTTTACCAATTCCGGCGTGCACTCCATGCGCGAGCGCTTGGTGAGCCTGATTGGTTCGCGTGGTTATCGCGTCAATATCAATACTTTCCACGGCTTCTGCAACGAGATTATTCAGAAATATCCGGAAGAATTTCCGAGAATCATCGGCTCCAGCAATGCTTCGCGCGTGGCGCAGGTAAAAATTTTAGAAAAAATTATCACTGATAACAAAATAAAATTAGAAACGCTCAAGCCTTACGGCGCACCGTTTTATTATCTACCCAGCGCGCTGAGCGAAATTGAAAGACTGAAAAAAGATAATCTTAAGCAGTCTACTCATCCGGAATTAAACTTAATTTATCAAGAATATGAGAGAGAATTGCGCGCGCAGAATCTCTATGACTTTGCCGATATGATCATGGAAGTGCTCAATGTGTTGCAAAAGAAGAAAAGCTTTTTGCGCAAACTGCAAGAAGAATTTTTGTATATTCTCGCTGACGAACATCAAGACGCTAATCAAAGTCAGAATGAATTACTAGCTTTGCTTGCCAATTTTCACGCGAATCCTAATTTATTTATCGTTGGTGACGAGAAGCAAGCAATTTTCCAGTATCAAGGTGCAAGCTTAGACAATTTTAATTATTTCAAAAAATTATATCCCGAAGCTAAACTAATTTCTCTCACGCACAGTTATCGTTCGCATCAGACTATTCTTGATGCGGCGCATAGCTTGATTGATTCGGGAAAATTATTAACAGCGAATAAATTATTACCTGAGAAAATTAAAATAATCACTTTGCGTGATACTAATCTAGAAAACTATTTTCTCGCGCAAGAGATTAAAGAGAAAATCAAATCTGGAGTGAGTCCAGATGAGGTCGCTGTGATTTATCGCGATAATGCCGATGCCGACGCCATTGCTAGCGCGCTGGAGCGAGAAAGTGTGGCGATTGTGGTGCAATCTAATACTAATCTCTTGCAAGACATCACGATTAGCAAAATTATTTTGATTTTAGAGACTATTCATCACTTTGGTAATGAAAGTTTTTTAATGAGATTTTTGAGATTAGATTTCTTGGATTTAGATAGTTTAGAGGTTTATAAAATTAAAAATTATCAGGATCTGAAACTAGCAAAAAATAAAAGTCTAACTGAAATATATAGAAAGCTAGAGAAATGGCATAGGACGAGCCATAATCAGAATTTGCTTGATGTTTTTAGCTTAATTCTCGAAGAAAGTGGCTTACTAAATTATTTGCTAAAAGCTGATCAAGCAGAGGAGAAGCTGGCGAAAGTTCAGGCTTTTTATGAGGAAATTCGCGAACTAGCGGGGAGTCATCACGATTACAGATTAGCTGATTTTATTGATTATTTAGAAACTTTACGTCGGCATAATTTAGGCATGAATCAGACGGTTCTGGCCGCGCAGAGTGGCGTGCGCTTGATGACCGCGCATCGCTCGAAAGGTCTGGAATTCGAGCACGTGTATATTATTGGCGCGACGGATGGCCACTTCGGTAACCGGCGGAAACGCAGCAGTTTTAATAAAGAAGAAAGTGAAGACGAGAATGGCGAAAGGAGATTGTTTTACGTTGCGTTGACTCGCGCGAAGAAAAGTCTGACTATCACTTATGCTAAGCACAAGCCGGACGGTCGGCCGCAACTGGCCAGTCAGTTTATTGAGGAAATTGCTAAAAGTTTAGTGGAATTTACCGAACCACAAGATTTGAAAATATCAGCTTCCGAAACACTCAGAGCTAAGCCAGTGATCAAATCTAGTTTGAGTGAAAAAGCTTATCTCAATAAGATTTTTCTAGACAGAGGAATGTCGGTGACGGATCTTAATAATTACTTGTCCTGTCCACTCAAGTATTTTTACCAGAATTTGTTGAGACTAACGCAAGTGCAAGAGAAGCACTTGCTCTATGGCACGGCGATTCATCAAACGCTGAAAGAATTTTTCGATCAATATCGCGAAGAGGTGAAATGGAAAGAAGAGAAATTGCTGGCGCGATTTGCTTATCACTTAAACAAGCAACCGTTCTCGCCGAGTGATTTAACGGCGAGTTTGGCCAAAGGCGAGAAAGCACTCTCTGGTTACCTGGCTTGGTATAAATATAATTGGCCAAATCGGATTGTAAATGAGTTTAGCGTGCGGGGAGTTTTTCTTGGCGAAGTTAAACTGAATGGCAAAATAGATAAATTAGAACTTGGCGAAACTGGCGAGACCAGAGTGGTGGATTATAAAACGGGCAAGCCCAAGACGCGCAATCACATTATGGGTCTCACCAAGAGCGCTGGCAGTGGCGATAATATCCGGCAACTGATTTTTTATAAAATCTTGTTAGAAAGTCTAGACAGTAAATATAAAGTGACGAGTGGCTTGATAGACTTTATCGAGCCAGATGAGAAGGCGAGATACAAACAAGAAGAATTTGGGCTAAGCGCGAGCGATGTGGCGGATTTAAGTGAACAAATCCGGCAAGTGCATAGCGAGATTTTGAGCTTAGAATTCTTAAACAACGGCTGTGGTGAGAAAGATTGCGAATGGTGTCATCTTTGGGC
>CAYIZO010000113.1:0-2812 GCA_964368005.1 uncultured Candidatus Saccharibacteria bacterium | reverse complement strand
ATCTAATAGCAAGCACTCTGTACTTTGAACCGAGTGTTGCTAGCGCATACTCCTCCAGTGGAGGCACATACAAAAAATCTCCCTTGTGTAGCGTATGGATTTTACCGCGAAGTGTATAACGAGCCTCGCCCGCCAGAACAAGTGAGAAGCCGTGCGCAGAAAGATCGTCTCGTAGGTCAACCTCTCCTCGAAAAGAATTGTATTCGCATATACGAACCTGCTTCATGCCTGTGAGTATATCTCCTCTCTCGAGAACCCAATGTGAGAACCCTTTGCTAGCATGTGATTGATCATGAGAACAATCATTGAGGCGAGTATGAAGCATGTGTCTTCCTCCTTTCTATCTTGTGTGATATCTATTCAATGAACAAACCCGTCTTATACTACCCGCTCAGCTACTTTTCAGCAAGATATCAACCACGCATCAAGTGCGACACTATAATCGTCACAAGTACGATGAGAAATGCTGTAGCTTTTTTCCACGCGAGTTTTTCTTTTAGAAATACTACAGCGGCAAAGTATACCAACAACGGTTCAATGGAAAAAAGAAGTGTCGTATATACAATACCTGAGCGTTTATAACTTATGATAAACAGCACCCAGGAAGTCATGGTTAAAAGATTGGTAAGAAAAAAGTACCCATACGCACTCACCGGCGCCCGACGCATTGCACCTGAAAACAGAAACCAGAAAAAAATAGCTACGGCACCGTCACGTACAAATAAAAACGCGATAGGATCCCACACCGCAAGGAGTGGCTTCAGCATAGCGATGCTCAACGGCGCCACACCGATCGTCCACAATAAGAATGTAAAAGTACGCCGAGCTATTTTAAAATGACGCCCATCCCAATGTGCCCAAATAACAACAGTAGTCGCGATAATAGCTGAAACTATAAATACTGGATTACGCTCATCGACAAAAAGAATTGAAGAAAATAAAATAATCGGAATATTTTTTAAAAGATCAATTGCCTGCAATTCTACAAGATGGTCGCTCGCGAGCGCTCGATAGTAAATAACATTCGAAAGAATTGTAGAGATGACAGAAAGAACAAGAAGCCATGCATAATATCCAGTAAAAAGTTCAGGTGGAAGTGGCGGACGAAAAATCAAAAAAAGAACAAGACTCGAAAACCATAGCATTGAGAAACTAACGCCCAAATACGATTTATACCCAACACGGCGAATCGAAAGAATAACTTTATCAAGCGTAAAAGATCCCGCCTGCAAGACTGCTGCCAAGATTGGAATAAATGCATTCATAACTACTCCGACTAGTATAACAAAAACAGCGCGGTATAGCGCGCTGTTTTTCTTAAAAATCTAGAATATCTCCCGATGAGACGGCAGCCAGTCCATCAACTTCTTGCGGTGTTTATCGATTGACCACTCATCACCATGTTTAAAAAGTATCGGATGCATTACTTGAAATTGCTTTAAGTCTTTTTGCGAAGCGTGAGGAAAAGTTACTGGAATGCTTTTATTGTACGAATCTAAAAAAGTTAGTAGAGGTGTTGCCGTCTGGTTAATCTTCAATTCGTCGTCTTTTTTTCCTCTCATTACATTTTCAATCATATCACACAATAGATAAAAATTCAAGGTTAAAATCAGACCCCAAGACCGCCTACTTATTTATCAAAATATCGTCGTTTGATGATATTTGTTATACGAGCGCCTGCCATAATAATCACAAAAGCTATCGCAAACCATAACGCAACAACGGGAATATAAATCACGAGGGCCAATATCACATCAAATGAACTTGCAAGCGCCCCGAGCATGCTATACAACGCCAGCTTCGCAGAAACTAACGGTCGCCATCTAAAACCAAAAACCCTTGCGTCAGCTTCTTCGGTTAGTGAAATAGTAACAAGAGACATATCTGTTTCATCTGAAAGATATTTTAACTGCCCCTCAACCTGCTCAATGCGACCTCGCGCATCGTAAAGGCGCGACGCAACCGAGAGCGTATTTTCAATAGTTACTGCTCGCTTCATAATTTCTTGGTACTGATTTTCTTCAGCGCGAAGATTTTTAAGCCGAGCTTCAAGATCGATAAACTGCTCTGTCACATCACGAGCATTGCTACTTTCACGCTGCACCTCAATAGCAATTTCTTTTAATTCGGCTACCGTGTCGTCAAAATATAAAAACGGCACTCGAATTGTAATCGAGCCAGACTTGGCGCCAGAAACCCCTTCGTACACATTTGAACTCTGGACAAAACCCTCTGCCCCTTCAGTAATATTTACAACAGCACCAACCGCATCTTCAACCTTTTTTACTAAAAGAGACAGTGAACCATTCTTAACAATTTTGCGATCACTAACTTGCGCCTCAGGTAAACCTTGATTTTTACCATCAGAATCTCTTGCTACAAAATCTTCACCGTATGCTGGTGCCCCCGCCCCGCCGACTGAAGTAACCCCCGCCGACTTATTGCGTGCCGTATTCAGACTTGCTAAAAAGACTGAAGCGAATAAAGCAATCACAAAAAATACTCCAAAAAAAACAAAAACTTTTTTTATTACAATTTGATTGTTCATATGTACATAGTACCAACTACTATGCATCCTGTCATACAACACAAAAATAAAAATAGCAGACTATCTGTCTGCTATTTTTATTTTTGTGCAAAGGAGTGGACGAAGTTGGGACTTATTTTAGATCAAAAAAAAGGAGTGACTTTTTAAGCCCCTCCTCGATCAGCATACCAGCGAGCAAAAAGAGATGCGGAACCATCACCTCTTCGCGAGCGCCAATCAGCTCGTTCTTTATCTGTCATAAGATCGGAAGAGCGTCGTGTAGGG
>CAYIZO010000112.1:0-2823 GCA_964368005.1 uncultured Candidatus Saccharibacteria bacterium | reverse complement strand
AAACATACGCATCTTTAGTCTCATACACAATCGACTCTTTTGGTGGAATAGGAAGTTTTGCCATGTTTTTATGCTTCCAAGTAAATAATTTTTTTATTTCTCATTGCTTCAAAATACAAGTCTAGATTTTTGCCTAGCCCTGGAGAAAGGAGCGTCTTTGCTTCGCCAACGGAAACAAACCTAAATTCTTCTAATTCATCGCACGGCAACTTAATTTGGGAAATTTGCTCGGTGCTCAAAATCCCTCCCCAAAATGAAAATTGAAATGCCTCAGTTCTCCCTCCTTTTGAAGAAACATAGCAAATAGAAATAATTTCAAAATTTGAATGCTCTAAAATAATCCCGAGTTCTTCCTTTACCTCCCTTTGAATAGCCACTTTCGGTGACTCATTCTCATCAATAGTTCCGCCCACCGGCAACCATCCGTCACGATAAGTCGGTTTTACAATAAGCATTTCACCTTCTTTGTTCGAAAAAAATACACTGACGCCGGCGCGTTTCATTGGGAGGTTTTTGTAGTATTCTTCTGGTGGCAAAATTTTGTTCATGTTGTAGTTATTTACTGTTCAGCTCATCAATCAGACTGTCCACAAGCTCCTGATGGACAACTTTGTTTGATATGACCGCACCTTTGAAGGGTTTTTGATAATCAAGCATTTTTCCATCAAGCCCAGTCACAAGACCACCGGCCTCCACTAAAATCAAATCTATTGCCGCCACGTCATGTGCATTTGCCCCCACCTCAATGTACCCCTCTATTTTTCCACAGGCAACAAGACATGCCTTGTACACCGCCCCACCCAACGTCATGAGTCTTATTTTTTTGTCGAGCAAATGCTCAATGTGTTGATAGCGCACTTTTGCAATCTTGGCAGCAATAGCAATGGTTGCTTGTTGAATATTTTTATCAGACACATGCAGTTGTTTATCGTTACAATAACTCCCACCTCCTCTTGCAGATTCATACATTTTGTCCAAAAAAGGATCGTAAGCAACCCCGACCACTGGTCGCCCATCCTCTACAAGTGCGAGCGAAAACATCGCTGTCGGTATACCAAAAATAAATGCAGCGGTCCCATCAATCGGATCGCAAAACCACCTTCGCCCCGAGCCATACTCACCCGTACTTTCTTCTTCCCCAATAATCACATCATCAAAATGCTTCTGGAGTTCGCTAATCACTAGGCTGTTTATCTTCTTATCTGCAATGGTTACGGGTGAATTGTCTGATTTGATTTCTACCTGCTGGTCTCCGTCAAAATACTCAAGCATGATAACCCCCGCCTGTCGGGCAATATCTTTCGCAACCATCAATTCTTTTTCGTACGCCATATGGATTTAAATTAAATTTAATAGAAATTACTTCATCTGTAAAAATTCATCAACTTCAATGTCTGCCTGTTTTATGATATTTCTCAATGTACCCTCGGGCATATCTCCCCGATGACGCGGAATTGTAGTGTATCTATTTTTGCTTACACTAAACCAAATCTCGTGACTCCCTTTTGCCTCTCTTGAAAACTCAAAACCAGCTATCTTAAGTTTTTTGACAATCTCACGATATTTAAAACCCGAAAGTCGCCCCATACTGTTAGGCAGGTATCATCATCGGATAAGTAATAACCTCCCGTTGTTTGAACTTCCCTTTTTGTGCATGAATGAGCTTGGACGCAAGATCTTCTGCAATCTCTACCGTTTTTTCAAAAGTCTTCGCTTGCGCGACAAGACCCTGCACATCTCTGCTTGTGGCGACATAGTAACCCTCGGGAAGCTTTTCAATATCAAGCGTAATATAGATGCCTTTTTTCATAGGTTCAGTATACCAAATTACACCACATTTTTCAATATTCCTACTTCGCCATTTGTGCTGCTTCGTCGAACTTGATAGAGAGAAGTTTGGAGATAGCATCAGAGCCCATAGTGACACCGTAAATGATGCCGGCGCGGGACATGGTTTCGCGATTGTGGGTGATGACAATGAGCTGCGAGTACTTCGCAAGGTTTTCAATCATATCGCCATATTTGCGTGAATTTGCTTCGTCGAGGGCAGCGTCGGTCTCGTCGAGTACCAAAAATGGTGGTGGATTGACCTGCGACACCGCAAAGAGAAGTGCAATGGAGGTGAGTGCGCGTTCCCCACCCGAAAGCATCTGGAGTCCACGAATTTTTTTGTGGGGAAGCGAAATATTGACCTCAATCCCCTCCTCGGCGTCTTCGTCGTCCACTTCAGGACCCTCTGCGATATCGGTGTCAGAGCGTTTCTTTTTCTTCTCGCGCACAATCTGGAGAGATGCTGAACCGCCCCCAAACATCAAACCAAAAAATTCACTAAACTGTGTGTTGATTTTGAGTATACCTTCCTTAAACTGCCCATCGAGCGTCTCTTCGAGTTCGCGCATGAGGGCGCGGAGCGAATCTGCGCTCGCTTTCAAATCTTCGAGCTCTTTTGCAAGAAATTCGTCACGCTGAACCGTCTCCTCGTACTCGCGCATCACTTCCTCACCAGAACCACCACCCATGATATCTTCGAGGCGAATTTTCAAACGCTCAATCTTTTTCCGACGCGATTCCTGCTCTGTGCGCGCTTCCTGAAGTGCCTGCTCGACGTCCAACCCAAAATTTGTATACTCCAAAATTGCGCGACCAATGAGAATTCCACCTTCGCGAAGTTCCTCGCGAAATGCAACCTCTTCGCGACCAAAAGTCTCTATACGCTCGCGTGCCATCGAAAGCCTGAGGGTGAGCTCTTGCTTTTTCGCACGAAGCTCATATGATGCACGTTCCGCATCCACAGTCTCCGAACGTTTTGCCTGGAGCGATTGT
>CAYIZO010000111.1:0-2825 GCA_964368005.1 uncultured Candidatus Saccharibacteria bacterium | reverse complement strand
ATCGATCAGCGAGTTCGTATGCGCGCTGTACCGCCTTATACGTAAAAAATTTACCGCTGCGAGATTCGAGCACATCGAGAGAATCCTCAAGCATACGCAATACACGATCACGAGTAGGCTCGGCGACTTCAACTTTTTCAAACAATTTCATAATTCGGCCGTTTGGTTCGAGCTCTTTATGAAATAAATCTACACCTGAAAGAGCAATCATCTGGATGTTTGCTCCTGACAAATATGACTCAAAGATTTCCATCACATCAGTGCCAAGCTCAAGACTTGATGCCATAAAACCCGGCAAATTCTCAAGTACCAATATAATATTACCCGCGGCAACCGCATCATTTAAAAGCTTTATGAGAGTTTCTTCATACACGCCTTTTGTTTTAGACATTGCGGTAAGTGCCGACCCATCAAGCACCACAACTCGCTTATGCTCGAGCGCAGGCGCCACCGAACCCTCGCGAATGCGTGCGGCAAGACCCTCAAGTATCGCGTGCTTGCCAACTCCCTCTTCCCCTACGAGCAAAATGTTTGCCTCACGCGAACGCGACAACACATCTTCAATCGCCTGAATCTCATCTCGCCTCGCCTCTCTTGAAAGTCGTGTAGTACTATATGCAAGGTCACGCGAGTACTGGTCAAGCGTAAAAGTATATCCAAAACCAAAATTTTTTCCGATACCGGGAACACCAGCAAGATTTTTTATACTCCACCACTCTTCTCGAGCTCGTTCATCACTCAACACATCTTCAACCCACAATGCCGCCCCTGATAAATCTTCTTTTTTGATTTTCGTATCAAATAAAAGCTTTGCAAACGCCTTATCATAATTCATAAGCGCTTCCAAAATATCAGCTGCATAAATTATATTTGATTTTTTTGCTGCAGCTGAAGCGCATACTGTTTCAATAAATAATTCTGATTGAACCTGTATTACTCCTCGCTCAGAATTTATACAGTCAACATACGCTCCACCATCAATACCAAGACGTAGCAATAGAGCGCTCATAAATTCGCTCTCGGCAAAAGCCTGTAAAATTTTCTGAAAAACTACAGGTCGATTTGCCAAAAGCTTTGCATTTAAAAAAATCCGTAATGCTTCAGAACTCACAAAATATTCAATGTCCCCACGCGCAAGAAATCGCTCAGGTAACCAATATGATCGGTAGTAAAATTCAAGAAGCATTGCTGGAAACAAAAAACCAAAAACAATTAACGCCAGCCCTCCAAGCTGTTGCGCCGGCAACATCATTAATCGCTGGTTAACCCCCGTCACTATATCTGATTTCGCTACATACTGAACTACTGCAAAAATACCTACAACAAAAGTTAAAATTAAAAAAATAGTAAATAAAACTTGTATATACTTCTTACGCCAGCTCGAACTACATACCGAATCGAGGTGTAATACACGCATGGCAAGCGGAAGTGAATCAAGAATACGAATATCGGTCATCGTATTAAAAAGAAATTAACCTAAAACCAATAATAATGCTGGCGAGTATCGTAACAGGAGCTCCAATGTACAAAAAAAGACTAACGGCGCCGAGCATAAAAGCAATCACCTGAACAGAAATGCCGATGACAATTACAATACATCTAACAATCGCTCCAACGATGCGCATCAAAGTGTTTATAATAAACACTTCAAACCAATTTTGTGGATCAAAGCCACGAGCACGCTTTTCTTGAATACGATGAAACGGAGCAAACAAGCTCGCAAGAAGTACAGAAATTGAAAAATAGTGAAATAAAAACCAATGCGTATTCATCCATGCACGCACAAACTTCACTATGCCAAGACTATAGTGCCATGAAAGATATTCGCCTAAGAGCATGCCCAATGCCATGCACTTAGTATATCATGCGGCAAACTTGCGTTCACGCGCTAAAAAATTGTTCTATGCGCCAAAACGCCGTTCCCGCTTTTTAAAATCTGCAATCGCAGCTTCAAAATCAGAAGTCGTAAAATCTGGCCATAGTTTTTCAGAAAAACAAAGCTGTGCGTCTGCCGTATCCCACATCATAAAACCCGCTGACAAGTGTGGGTCGCCTCCTGTACGGATCACGAGATCGACAGGGGGAAGGTCACGCGTCCATAAATAATCTTTCGGTGTAGTAAAACTCTCTTTTGATTCCGCAATTTGCTTAAACGCCCTCATCATCTCTGACTTACCATCATAACAAAGAAGTAAATTTATAATATGCTTTTTTCGATTTTTTGTTTCTTCTATTATTTTTTCACCGAGACCCGCAAGTTTTTTTGGAAAGCGCTGGCGCCACTCACCAAGAATCGAAACGCGAATATCATATTTTTTAAGATCAGGACTTTTTGAAGCCTTCAATAATACTTTTGAAAATGTCTCTAATAAAAATTTTACCTCTAGAGGCGGTCTTTTATCGATATTATCAACACTCATCCCCCAAAACGACAAACAATATACATTTTGTTCAAACGCAGATTTAAGAATCTTTTCGAATGTTTTGGCGCCCTCCGCATGCCCCATCCATGGCGTCTTACCCTTTAACTTTGCCCACCTGCGATTTCCGTCAGGAATAATCGCTATATGCCCTACCGAGTATTCATGCATAACATTCACTAGTATACACGAATTGATAACGCAGAAAAGAGTTATTTGTTTTCATTACGCTCGTTGCGAAAATGATATACTATTGATAGTATACGAGTTCATACGGCCCCATCGTCTAATGGTTAGGACAGCACGCTTTCAATGTGTAAATACGGGTTCGATTCCCGTTGGGGCCGCGAGCAAAGGGAGATCGGAAGAGCACACGTCTGAACTCCAGTCACGTAGAGATCTCGT
>CAYIZO010000110.1:0-2833 GCA_964368005.1 uncultured Candidatus Saccharibacteria bacterium | reverse complement strand
TTTTTTGGTTTTAAAACCAACAACTGCTCCAACATGAATATCAGTTTTTTCTAAACACTTATGGTATGAAATCAATTCTCCCGAAACCTCTATTCGAGCGGAAATGCTTTTGCGTAAAAAATATCAAGGTGCGCGCCCAACGAAAGTGAGAATCGACAAATTGGAACCAATCGCTGACGGTCTAAGTTTCAGCTATAAAAAAGCCCAAACGACTCAAGTCGTAATTGAGAGAGGTCTTCTTGACAAACTTGACCGTCTTGAAATCATGGAGCCGGACAGAACCGCTTCTCACCACATTATCATCACAGATCCGATAGTTGACAAAATATTTGGAGAAAAAGTTTTTCAAAAATTTAAAAATGGTGGATACCTTGTGACAAAGTTGGTTGCTCCATCAGGCGAAGCGGCGAAGACCATGGATGTTTATCGCGAATTTGCCGAGAAAATTGTCGGTCTTGGTATTGATGAACACTCGGTTATCTTTTCATTAGGCGGTGGCGCGATTGCTAATCTTGCTGGCTTTTTAGCCGCGACGCTTTATCGCGGGATTGGACTCATTCATATCCCAACGACGCTTATGTGTATGAACGATGTCGCAATAAGTCTCAAACAGGCAATAAACGACCAGAGAGGAAAAAATCTCGTCGGAAGTTACTATCAACCACTTCTTGTTCTTATTGACCCTAGTATTGAAATGAATGAGACGATTGTGTCCCAAGGACTCTCTGAAACTATCAAACATGCGCTTGCGCAGGATGTGAATTTTTTTGACGCCCTTATTTCCTACAAAGGCAGAATTACCGATACGGATTTTTTGGAAATGACCATACGCAGAACCATTGAACTCAAAATAGAGTTGATGACTGACGATATGTTTGAAAACTACCAAGGTATTGTTCTCCAGTACGGACACGAAGTCGGTCATGCTCTGGAACATCTTTCACATTTTAAACTTTCCCATGGCGAAGCGATTTCAATTGGTATGCGAGTTTCTGCTGAAATTTCGTATTTGATGGGAGTAACGGGTGTGGAAACCGTTGTTGCCCACAAAAAAATATTTAAGCATTATAATTTACCTTTTTCTGTCCCAAGCTACATAACAAAAGACGCTATCGTTGATGCTTTGAAATTTAATAAAAAAACAAGAGGAAGTGATATCAGATTTGCCTTGGTGGAATTTGTGGGGAAAATTTGGAAAATAAAACAGGAATATGGTATTCCTGTTTCGATTAATATCATAGATGAGGCCTTGAGAAAAAGTTATCAGGAATAATTTTAATCATGAAGAACAAAAAATTTACCGCTGTGATTCTGGCGGCTGGAATGGGTTCGCGACTCAAACACCTTACAAAAAATGTTCCGAAACCTCTAATAGAGATTGCCGGTAAAACGCTCATAGCGCACGCCATTGAATGGTCCAAAAAACTCGGTGCTTCCAAAATTGTTATTGTCGGTGGCTATCATTACGAAATTCTCAAGGAAGCGGTATATAAAATTGACTCGTCTGTAGTTTTTGTTCGCAATGATGAATATGCCACAAGCCAAAGAATGGAGAGTCTTTTGTGCGCTGCTTCGGAAATTGAAGGAGGACTTTATATTTGCGACGCGGATTATGTTTTTGATAGCGGTTTGGCTGACCTCATTAAGGGAAATTTTAGAGGCATGAGTATTTTTGGAGTAGGGAAGGACGCGAAAGGGGTTGGACTAGACATGATGATGAAAACAGACGGAAAGGGAAATCTTGTAACAATGTCAAAAGAGCTTACTGAATTTGATGCCTATTTTTGTACCCAAGTTTATTTTGACACCGAATTTGTTACGATGCTTCTTTCTGCAGGTCGGGATCTTATCCATGAACATGGGGACAAAATGGTTCATGTTGAAGACGCCCTTCTTCGGCTTGTAGAGAAGGGAGAAAAAATTAGATTTGTGGATGTTGGAGAGGCACGTTTTGTTGAAATTGATACCCTTGATGAGTTTGAAATGGCAAAAAAGCTTGTAGTCCCGGCTGATAACGGGGTTCGAGTAAATTCTCTTTAAAATATCCGAGCTTTTCTAACAACAAGTCCTTTTTTGCGCATTGGCTTTTGCGAGTTCTTGATTTTGTTTTAACAAATTAAGTCTAGTATAATCATGTATCATGTTCTCGAACATGTTCTTGACCCACATCGTGTCCATAGGAAGATTCGGAACATTATCAGTCCCGACGGAGTTTTATGCATAGGCGTGCCCAACATGGCTATGCCTGACGAGGATATTTCTAAATTCTTCAGAATTGAGCATTGTTTTTACTTCGTCACGGAGACGCTCGAAAAGCTGCTGACGAAGAGCGGTTTTGAGGTTTTGGAAATGGTAATCACGAAAACCGACATCAGACTGGTGGCAAAACTGTGAGCGACACAAATAGGTGCCGATAAGGTTAAACAAGACATAAATCGGCGAACATATTCAAAAGATTTTATCCTTAGCGTGGTAAGAAAAGCCCGCGCCAAGGAACGTGTGAAGAACTGGCTACGGCCGATTAAGAGAACAATACACTCATGGCTTCGATAAGAAACAAAATAGGCGAGGGGGTTTTATATAGCTCACTTGGAAATTTACTGATAAAGATTTTTGCTGCCCTCGGCTATTTTTTGGTTCTGCGCAAGCTCTCTTTGCCCGACTATGGTATTTTCGTCCTCCTGACTTCTGTAATCGGACCAGCTGCGGCTATCGTTTTTTTGAGCATCGACCGGATTTTTGTCAGTAAATATGCTCAGGCCTTGGCTCAGCAGGATTGGGCTTTTATGAAAGGGCTTTTTAAAGAATATTATGTAATGAGTACGGCCCTACT
>CAYIZO010000109.1:0-2861 GCA_964368005.1 uncultured Candidatus Saccharibacteria bacterium | reverse complement strand
CACGATCTCGAAGCTCGAGAACCACGACTTGGCGCTCGTTGGCGAGCGCCAGATCATACGGCTGCCCCAATCTACGAGCCTGAACAGCTGCACTAATCCTCTGAATACGAGAGAGCTTCGTTTCGTACTCGCCTCTCGAGATCGAGTAGATTGCGCAAAAGCGCTTAGCTCGCATGATCACCGCTCGCGCCGACTTCACGTCACGAACCGGCAGATACTTACTCATGAATGCAAAGTTGTAGCAAAATCGAACTACTTCTTCAGCGCTCAAGGTCCACGCTTTTTCTTCCGTGACCAGTCCAGCCTCGTAGAAAAACGCATCGATCGTGTCGAGAAGCTCGTTAGCAGCACTGATAGCCTGCTCTTCCTTGCGAGAGACCAAAGCTACGAACTGTGCCCACACCTCCAAGAAAATCGGAGCGATGTCGGTGAGCCAAGTCTTTTTCGCTTCCTTCTCGGCTCGCACCCTTTGAATCTCCGCCAGACGCTCTTTCTCGATAGCGTCTTGCTCCATTGCATGAATCTCCGCCAGCGACGTTTTCGCTCCCTGCAACGCCGCCAAGGCTTTTTCCTTCGCGCCCATATTGCACCTCTTCTCGGTTGTTGTTACGTTAGCTTACTACATCTCGGACTTCGTCACATTGCTAAAAAAGATACTGCGAATCATCGATATGTAATGAACAGCCTCCCTTCTTAGACACTTTTCGTTCCTTATTTTCAAAGTGATACCGATATTTGTTATATCAGAAAAACACGATTTTGACAAGTCCACCTAAAATGACTAATTTGACTCACCCTCACCACTCAAGTAGAGTCGTGGATATGATAGAGCCTTCTATATATAGCATTTCAAAGACTGACGCTCATTGGCCAAACTTACTTCGTGAATTGCCCGCCAAAGCGCAACCAAAGCAACTTTATATCCGAGGACAACTCCCTCCTTCTGACGCTTTGGTTGTTGCCGTTGTTGGTACGCGAAAACCATCAAACTATGGGAAAGATGCAGCTATTGAAATTGTTCGCGCTCTTGCACATCACCGCATTGTAATCGCATCAGGCATGGCGCTGGGAATAGACTCTATCGCACACAAAACTGCACTCGAAGAAAATACGCCAACCATAGCTGTACTTGGATGCGGGCTCGACCAAAGTGTCATTTATCCAAAAGATAATATTGCACTCGCAGAAAAAATTTGCGCGAGCGGTGGTGCGCTCGTAAGTGAATACCCACCAGGCCAGAAGCCCGAACTTTGGACATTCCCACAAAGAAATCGCATTATTGCAGGAATCGCAAAAGCAATCATTGTAATTGAGGCAGGTGAAAAAAGTGGTGCACTTATAACCGCTCGATTCGCCACAGAATATAATCGAGATGTACTTGCACTCCCCGGACAAATTTTCAACTCACAAGCGCAAGGAACAAATATTCTCATAAAGCAGGGCGCCACGCCTATTACATCCCCCGACGATATTTTAGAAGTGCTTGGACTTGAAACTAATTCAATAAAATCTACAGAAAAAAATTATGCAACACCCGAAGAAGAAAAAATTCTCGCAATTCTCAATGAATCGGAATCGCTCGATACTATTATTAAACAAACAAAACTTCCTGCAAATATTGTACTCGCTTCAACGACTCTACTCGAGATTCGTGGTATGATAAAAAACATTGGTGGTGGTTTATATCGAAAAATATAAATAAAAAATTCATATGCCAAGAAAACTAAAAGAAAATACACTCGTAATCGTCGAGTCCCCCACAAAAGCAAAAACTATTTCACGCTTCTTAGGTAAGGGCTATATTGTCACTTCAAGCTACGGCCATATTCGAGATTTACCAAGCTCATCGCTCGGCATTGATGTTGAAAATAATTTTGCCCCGCACTACATCATTCCTCGCAAAAAAAGCAAAATGGTAAAAGAACTCAAAGCGGTAGCAAAGAAAGCAACCCGAATTATACTCGCAACTGATGAAGACCGCGAAGGAGAGGCAATCGCATGGCACCTCGCACACGCGCTCAGTATCGAAACGCCTGAACGCATCGTCTTCCATGAAATCACCGAAACCGCTATCAATGAAGCGCTTAAATCCCCCCGCCCGCTTGATATTCATCTTATTGATGCTCAACAAGCCAGACGAGTGCTTGATCGTATTGTAGGATATAAACTTTCTCCATTTTTGTGGAAAAAAGTTATGCGAGGACTATCAGCAGGACGCGTACAATCTATAGTACTGCGGCTTATTGTGGAACGTGAACGCGAACGCCAAGCATTTCTAAAAGAAGAATATTGGACAATTGATGGTACCTTTGAAACAAAAAATAAAGAAGTATTCACTGCAAGTCTTACGGAATACAACAACAAATCACTAGAAAAGTTTGATATTAAAAATGAGAAAGATGCTCAAGAGATTGTAAAAGATCTTACGGGCCAAGATTGGCATATCGAACGCGCCAGCAAAAAACGATCAGAACGCACTGCACTCGCGCCGTTCATTACCAGTACCCTCCAACAAGAAGCCTCCCGTCGTCTTCATTTTTCTGCGAAACAAACGATGATGCTCGCCCAACAACTCTATGAAGGAGTAGAGCTTGCCGAAGGATCCACTGGTCTTATTACTTATATGCGTACCGATTCCACAAATCTTTCTGTTGACTCACAAGCGGCGGCAAAACTATTTCTCGAAACAACATACGGCAAAGAATATGCTCTCACGACTCCTCGCATATTTAAGAAAAAATCAAAAGGCGCACAAGAAGCGCATGAAGCGATTCGCCCATCAGATGTTACGCGCACTCCTGAGTTAATAAAAAAATATCTTGATCCAAAACAAGCCAAACTTTATGACCTTATTTGGCGAC
>CAYIZO010000108.1:0-2932 GCA_964368005.1 uncultured Candidatus Saccharibacteria bacterium | reverse complement strand
CACTCATAATTTTCCTTATTCTACCATATTTTTTCTGCGAACAAAGTATTTTCTTATTTCTTCAACGACAATAATTGATGCTGAGACAAAAATAATTACAAACCACTCTGATACTGTAAGCGCTGTCGTATGTAAAAACTTCTGCATGACAGGATTATAAATTACCAAAAACTGCAAAAGCATAACCACAACTGTTGCTCCTACTAAATATATGTTTGAGAATGGGTTCATTTGAAAAATTGACCTTGATTCATGTCTACAATTCCAAGCATTAAACCATTGGAAGACCGCTAAAACCGTGAGTGAAATTGTCCAACCTTTTACAAGATCGGTCTCATAATACTCTTTAAAAAGAAACAACGTGCCTGTCATCATAACAAAGCCCATAATAAATATCCTTTTTACCATAAGTTTGTCGACAAGATATTTTTTTGATTTTTCAAAATTTCCACGTAGCAAGCCTTCTTCTTTTGGCTCCATTGCAAGTGCTACATCGAGAAACCCATCTGTAACAAAATTGAGCCAAATAATTTGTGCTGGCAACAACGGCAACGGAAACCCTAGCACTAATGCCCCAGTAATTGTTAATGCCTCTCCCCAACTGGTAGAAAATAAATATAGGATTACTTTCTTAATTGTTTTATAAATATTTCTTCCTTCCTCAACGGCAAATATTATACTTTCAAAATTATCGTCTAAAAGGACGATGTCTGAAGCTTCTTTAGCAACCTCTGTACCGATCCTCCCCATCGCTACCCCTAGATCAGCTGCGACAAGTGACGGAGCATCATTGACACCATCTCCCGTCATCGCAATCGTCTCTCCGCGTGCCTTATACGCGCGTATAATACGCAGCTTATGCTCTGGTGTCACACGAGCAAATATTGATGTTTTATGCAACTTTTTAGAAAGCTCGTAATCCGAAAAAGAATCTATCTCTTGTCCTGTGACTATTGTATCGCCATCGTGATAAATGCCAGCTTCTTGAGCGATCGCTTGTGCCGTAATCTTATGATCTCCCGTAATCATAACTACTTGAATCCCCGCAGCTCTCGCTTTTTGCATCGCCTCTGCAACGCCTGGGCGAAGTCCATCCTTCATCCCAAAAAATCCTACAAAAGTTAGAGATTTAATTTCTTCAGGAGTAATAGCTCCTGACATATCATGAATCTCAGCTGCAGCAACAACTCTAAGCCCTTCTTCTGACAGCTTGGTAAAAACTGACTCCAACTTTTTTCTTTCTTCAGCTAACAGGGCGTGACTTTTGCCCGAACGCCAAATCTTTTCAGAAAAATCTAAGATAACCTCTGGCGCTCCCACAACAGTCAAGAGATTTTTCCTGTTAACGGCGTGAGTGGTGGCATGATATTTTAATTTATATTCAAACGGTATTTCACCAGTCATGGGCGATTCTCTTTCTATGTCATCTTTGTAAAATCCAAGTTTTTGAGCAAAGACGAGCATTGCGGCCTCGGTAGGATCTCCTGAAACATGCCACGACTTTTCTTCTTCCGAGAACATTACATGAGCACCGGCACAAAAAGCTGCGATTCTCCCAATCTGTATAAGATCCACGTGATTTCCAGGGTCAATAACACCCCCATTTAATTTAACCTTGCCTTCTGATTCATACCCAGTACCTTCAATTTCAAAAAAATTTCCATCTACATACACTTTCTGAACAATCATTTCGTTCTTAGTGATAGTGCCAGTTTTATCCACCGCTATAATACTCGCTTGCCCAAGTGCCTCAACCGCTTGGAGATTCTTTACCAAAGCGTTATGTTTTGACATCCTCCATACGCCGGAGGCTAGAACCAAAGTCATTACAATAGGAAGCCCTTCTGGGATAATAGAAACCGCAAGAGAAACAACTATGGCAAACATTTTCTGAACCGATTCGCCTGAAACAATTCCGAGCACAAATAAAACTGAACTAATACTTGCAACAATTACTATAATAAATCGCGAAAGATGCCGAATATTTGTCTTAAGAGGAATTTCGGAATCAATGGCCGTAATCTCTTTGGAAATTTTTCCAATCATTGTCTCGATTCCAGTCGCCGTAACAATTGCTCTACCGTTTCCAGCTACCACATGGGTTCCTTTAAACACCATATTTTTCTGATCTGCTGCCGACATCCCCACACCATCAAGAGCTTCGATCGTTTTGTGTGTTGGCTCTGATTCGCCTG
The DNA here is from genome assembly GCA_964368005.1 of uncultured Candidatus Saccharibacteria bacterium. Lineage (GTDB taxonomy): Bacteria > Patescibacteriota > Minisyncoccia > Ryanbacterales > GWA2-47-10b > JBBTUF01. The sequence goes on along the minus strand of CAYIZO010000108.1, from coordinate 737 downwards.
TAAGTGCTGCCTCATCAATTTTTAAATTTACTGATTCAATAATTCTTGCATCTGCCGGCACCTTCTCTCCCTCCTGTAAAATAACGACATCTCCCACTACAATCTCATCATCAAGTATAATAAGCTCTCTTTCCCCACGAATCACTGTCGCCTTTGTCTCAACAAACCGCTTAAGAGCAAGTAATGTATTTTGTGCTTTTCCCTCTTGGATTGTCCCAACAATTGCATTAAAGAAAAGAACTGCAAGGATAATTGAACCATCCACAACCTCTCCGGTCATAAAAACTACCACACATGCTGCGAAAAGTATATAAATAAGTGGGCTTTGGAATTGACGTAAGAAAATAATTAGATGGCTATCTACTTTCCCTACCGGCAGTTTATTGAGCCCACTCTCTTTAAGCCTTCGCGCTGCCTCTTCTACAGTTAAGCCGTGTTCACTTGAACGAAGCGCTTGAAAAATCTCAGACAAGGACTTAGATTGCCATGTACTATTCATATAATATTTTTAATTTATCATTTACAAAAATAGTGCCCCCGGTAGGAATCGAACCTACATCAACGGCTTAGAAGTCCGCGGCTCTATCCATTGAGCTACAGGGGCGAAACTAGTGTTATCTTACGTGGTTTTACGCACAATGTGAAGCGCAAATCTAAGGTTGAAATGGATTTTTTTCTGGGAGACTCTGATCTGAATTTTCCAATTTATCCGCCCGCGCTTTTAAAATTGATCTTGC
>CAYIZO010000107.1:667-2997 GCA_964368005.1 uncultured Candidatus Saccharibacteria bacterium | reverse complement strand
ACACCTTATCAAATTAAGCGATTACAAAAATATGTTGATATTGAGCGAATGCTTAAATTCTTGCGCGATGAGCGAATAATCAAGCCGACTGCAAAAATTGAAGAGGTGATGTTTTATGAGCCAGTGCCTGCTCCTCCAGAATCAGAAGATGGATATCAGGGACGTATTGGCATTCACGAAGTTTTATTAGTTACCCCCGCTATTCGTGAGTTGATTATGAAAAACTCGAATGCGGATACTATTGATAAAGAAGCACGTAAAAACGGTATGATGTCGATGCTCGAAGATGGCGTCTTCAAGGCGGCTCAGGGAATTACAACTATTGAGGAGGTTCTACGCGCAACGCAAGAATAACACATGCTACTATAATATATATGTCGAAGTTTAGTTACAGGGCGCGTAACAAAGATGGCCGAGAGGTTTCAGGCTACCAAGATGCAAATGATCGATATGAATTGGCACGGACACTTCGCAATAATGGCATGTTATTGCTTTCGGCAGATGACGTTGATGGTGTAAAGAATGGGGGGGCACGAAAAGCTTTATCGTTGAATCTTGATTTTGCGATACTGCGACGCATAACGCTACCTGAAAAAATTCTTTTTTCAAAGAATCTTGGAGTAATGATTACAGCAGGTCTTGCGCTTACGCGAGCGCTTGATGCTCTTGGTCGAGAAACGCATAATCCAAAATTCAAAGTAGTAATTGACGATCTTATCGCTCAGGTAAAACAGGGGCATCCTTTTGCAACTTCTCTTTCGACTCATCCGCGAGTTTTTTCACAGTTGTATGTTTCGATGGTTGAGGCAGGCGAAAAGTCTGGCAAATTGCAAGAATCTTTGAGTGTACTTGCGAGCCAGATGGAAGCTGATCACGATATTATTCGCAAGGTGCGTGGAGCTATGATGTATCCCATGATTATTTTTATTGCGATGATTGGTATTGGAGTTTTGATGCTTATTTATGTCGTGCCGACGTTGACGCAAGTATTTACGGAATTAAAAGTTGAATTGCCTGCGAGTACGCAATTTATAATCAGCGCATCAAATTTATTTTTAAATTATAGTTTATTTATGTTTGCGGGAGCGGCGATAATTATTGGAGCGATTGTGCAATTTACTAGAACTGCCTTTGGAAAGCGCATGCTTGATATAGCTTTTGTAAGAGCACCGCTTATCGGACCTATTTCAAAAAAATTCAATGCAGCGCGTACAGCGCGTACACTCTCATCGCTCATATCAGCGGGGGTTCAAATTCTTGAAGCCCTCGAAGTAACAAGTCGAGTTGTACAAAACCACCTATACTCCGCTATTTTAATGGAAGCAAAGGGCGAGGTGCAGCGAGGAGAGACAATGAGCAAAATATTTCTAAAATATCCAAATCTCTACCCGTCACTTATGGGAGAGATGCTTGCGGTAGGAGAGGAGACCGGGCAGACTTCAAAAATGCTTGAGGAAGTAGCAGTATTTTACGAGCAGCAGGTTTCAGATGCGACTCGAGATCTTTCAACTGTTATTGAGCCGATACTCATGATTGTTATCGGTGCGGTGGTCGGCTTTTTTGCAGTTTCAATGATCTCACCAATGTACTCGCTCACAGGCGCCATATAAGAGAATATGAGAAAAATAAAATTTACTAGTGGACGGAGTCTCATCGAGGTTGTTATTATTTTAAGCATATCCATATTTCTTCTTTATATAGGGGTAGCTACTTTTCAAAGATTTATTGATCAGCAGCGTGTGAATGCCGCAACCGAAAATGCCGTGGGCCTAATTCAGAAGGCGAGGTCACTGACATTGTCATCACGAGGCGGATCGAGTGGGCTTTACTATTATATAGATGTAGATAGTTATGCTAATCGTTTAGTGTTGCGAGATCAATGGGGTAATTCGATAGAAGTACTTGATTTTGCGGGGACGCCGATTTTAATTGAGCCTCCGGTAGGGGGGTTTTATTTTGCAAAATCCGATTGCGTGCCTTCCAACAATGATCTCCGATTCGAGCGCATTACTGGGGATGCAAAGATTTATGGTAATGATTGGGAGTCTATTTGTACATCAAATTATAATTGGTTTAAGCTTCGGCTTAAAAAAGATGCTTCCGGAGCAGGCCCAGCTCATACCATAAAGATTCTTAACACAGGGAGTATACAGATTTTATAGTACACTGTAAGTATGAGACTTATTGAGATTGTGCTTGTTGTGGTCATTGTGCTTTTTTTACTAGCGACAATGATTAGCGCGTATCAACAATTTCTTGATCGATCTCGCATGAATGCAGCAGTCGAAAATACCATCACGCTCATTCAAAAAGCGCGAAGCAACACACTT
>CAYIZO010000107.1:0-657 GCA_964368005.1 uncultured Candidatus Saccharibacteria bacterium | reverse complement strand
AAAAGGGATTTATTTATACGGAATTCATTTTGATATTAACGCGACGACAACACCAACAGTGCCAAATCAGATAGTTATGTTTCGGGGGAATGATTATGTATATGCAAATAGTGCCAATATAGCAACTGATCCAAAAAGAATAGAGGCGATAAAAATTCAGGCACCGATTGTGATCGAGTCGGTCGCGATTTATCCAGGAGTAGACCTTGCTGATGGAGTTACTCTGAGGTATCCCTCTGGGAACGCAAGCAATCAAAAGTATTTATCAGTTTGCTCGGCAAATGTAAATATGCAGGATATAGTGTTTCAGAAGATTACCGGAAGCGCAGTAGTTGATTCAACATGTGCATCAGGAGGGGCTAATGTGGCGACATCAACTCTTAACTCAACTATCAGGTCATCAATATTTTTTAAATCAACTCGAACTGGTGCGCGTCGTGCAGTAACAATTTTACCAACAGGCACAGTGTATGCTTGGGAAGTCTCCGATGCATGGTGGCCACTCGATGAAGGGATGGGGAATGTTGCAGGAGATGTTTCCCCCAATAATAATGTTGGATCAGTCTTTCCCACAGTATCCCCTACATGGGCAACGACTGCTAATAGCAAATTTGCTGGTGCGTACTAGATCGGAAGAGCGACGTGTAGGGAAAGAGT
>CAYIZO010000106.1:806-3021 GCA_964368005.1 uncultured Candidatus Saccharibacteria bacterium | reverse complement strand
CTCGATATTGTCGTATCTGGATGCGACGGATATATAAATATGCTCGAAGGGAAAGCAAAAGAAATCCCTGAAGACCAATTCATTGCAGCGATCGAAGTTGCCCTCAAAGAAATAAATCGTCTCAATGAATTTCAAGTTGATATTGCTCGTCAAATCGGAAAAGAAAAACTTGCTCCAAAAATACACGAAACTCCTGCTGATGTGCTTTCGCTCATGAAGCGCCACTTCACTCCTCGTCTTACCGACGCGCTTTGGATGCCAAATAAAAAACATCGCGAACACTCCATTGGCGACTTGAAGACAGAATGGATGCTCGCTACCACAGAAAAATTTCCTGAACTACCGAAGGGAGTTGCATCAGATATTTTTGAAGATGCTATTAATGACATCGTGCATGAAAACGCAATAAAAAATAACAAACGTCCTGATGGCAGAGGGATGAAAGAAGTTCGCGACCTTTTTGCTACTACAAGCATGCTCCCGCGAACACACGGCTCTGGATTATTTTATCGCGGAGATACCCACATTCTTTCAGTAGTAACTCTTGGTGCACCGGGTGATGATCTTTTGATTGAAGGCATGGATGTACGCACAAAAAAGAACTTTATGCATCACTACAACTTTCCACCATATTCTGTGGGGGAGACAGGTCGCATGGGCTCGCCGGGCAGACGCGAAATTGGACACGGAGCACTTGCTGAAAAAGCACTCGAGGCAATCATACCTACAAAAGAAGACTTCCCATATACTATTCGAATCGTATCAGAGACTCTTTCTTCGAATGGATCATCATCGATGGGCTCTGTATGTGCTTCGATACTCGCACTCATGGATGCCGGCGTACCAATTAAAAAACCTGTCGCCGGTATTGCGATGGGACTCATGATGGAAAATGTTGATAATTATAAAGTTCTTACCGATATCCAAGGTCCTGAGGATCATCATGGCGATATGGACTTTAAGGCTGCAGGATCTGCAGATGGCGTAACGGCCGTACAAATGGATGTAAAGGTAAACGGGGTAACAGTACAAATTCTCAAAGATGCTCTTATGGATGCGCGCGCAGCAAGACTTCACATTTTGAAAACAATTCTTGGTGCGATTGCAGAACCACGCCCAACTCTTTCACCATACGCACCGCGCGTTATTCGTATTATCGTTCCTATTGATAAAATTCGCGACATTATCGGCCCAGGAGGTAAAGTGATCAATGAAATAATCGCTGAAACTGGTGCTCAAATTGATATCGAACAAACTGGTGATGTATTTATTACTGGACCAAATGAAGAGTCTGGCCGTAAAGCTGAAGAACGAATCCGAGCAATTATAAAAGAATTTGAGGTTGGTGAAGTTTTAACTGGAACTGTTTCTCGTCTATTTGAATTTGGTGCGATGGTTGAAATCTCTCCCGGACAAGAAGGTCTTGTACACATATCTGAGCTTGCGAACTTCCGTGTTGGTAAAGTTACAGATATAGTAAATATAGGCGATACGGTAACGGTAAAAATTATTGAAATTGATTCGCAAGGACGCGTCAATCTTTCTATAAAAGCGCTTACTGAAACTCCCGAAGAATCTGCAGCGCGTCGCGATAAACCAACCCGCCCACCACGCGAGCGAAAATCTCATAGATAAAAGTAGGGAAGCTCACATGACAGAAGAACAAAAAATCCGCACAATGAAGACGGATACTGACGAACTCTTAAAAAAAGAGAAGTCGTCATTTCTTGACATGTTCGCGAAGCAATCCGAACAACGATATGAAAAAGGATATCGTCCAACCCCACAACAGCCCCAATCAAAGAGTCCAATCATTTTGAGTATCTTTGCTCTTTTTATTCTTCTTGGTGCTGGAGGTGGAATATATTTTTACATAAATCAAAAACCTTCTGTACCCCCACCAAGCGAGCTTGCAGTTCCTCGCTCAATCATAAATCCAAGTAGCTCCGAAAAAATAAAAACAAAAGTTGGCGATCGTTCCGGTTTACTCATATCTCTTGAAAAAGCTCGCAAAACTTCTTCCGCCGAATTACGCTTTACGCCCGTTACATTTTTTGACGTCGAATCGCCAGAGCGACTCGCTTCACCAAAAGATTTTTTTACTACACTACGCATTACGCCCCCACTATCATTTTATGAAATTCTTACAGATAAGTGGAACCTCTATACTTTAAACAATGACTTTATTTTTCTATTTGAAATAAATGATCGACTC
>CAYIZO010000106.1:0-796 GCA_964368005.1 uncultured Candidatus Saccharibacteria bacterium | reverse complement strand
GACTCAAAACACTTGGAATAATGCTTGATTGGGAAAATTCAATGCCCTCAACACTTGGACCTATTATTAATCGCCCCGATATCGGAATACGCAAATATCGCGATAGTATTATAAAAAATGTCGATGCGCGCATTACTCTTGAAACGCCAAGCGATACTGCTATTTGGGGGTATGCGATTGTGCTTGGCAAATATCTTGTAATCACAACTTCTGAAGCGACCCTTAGAACGACTATTGAGCGACTCGTTGCTACTCCTCTCAACGAATGATAGAATGAGGTCATATGGATACAAAAGAATTTGAAGCGGCACTCAATGCTGAGAAAAAAAATATAGAAAAAACTCTTTCTTCTATCTCAAAAAAGAACCCAAAAAATCCAGATGATTGGGAAGCAAGCTACCCAAACTTAAATGTAGATTCAGCTGACAAGAATGATATGGCTGATGAAGTAGAGGAGTTTGATAATGCACTTGGAGTCAACTCAATACTTGAAGAAAAACTTTTAGATATTAATGCCGCGCTTGAACGCATTGTAAAGGGTACATATGGAAAATGTGAAAAGGGGAGAGAGGCAATCGATCCAGACCGTCTCCGCGCAAACCCAGCGGCCCGCACCTGTGTGAAGCATTCTGTATGAAAAATAAATCAATTTTTTATGGTTTTATCGCTCTTTTTTTTGTCGCTTTAGCAATTATATTAATATTATCGCAACTTAATTTCTCAGATTAATTTTCTGAGCAACATTTGATAAAAATCTCTCGACTTGCTACGAATGATGCGTGTCTACTAAACTTCA
>CAYIZO010000105.1:0-3055 GCA_964368005.1 uncultured Candidatus Saccharibacteria bacterium | reverse complement strand
CATGATTAAAAAAACGAAATCAAAGCCAGTTTCAGTAAAAATTCGAGTCTCTGCGGTTTCTTTCATGCGCTCAACATCAACAAAAATTGGCAATATATCAACTGGCGTCCGAATACCTCGACCTTCTATACTCTCTTCAACACGCTTACTTACAACGCGAATGCGTGTTGCGTATGATAACGTGCGCGCAGCTATAAAAGAACGAACAGCATTTTTATAAGAAAATTTTTTAAAATATGGACTAAAAATATCACTATGGATTTGGGCCTGCCATGGCACTCCGTATCGCCACTTCAAAAGAGCGCACACGAAACCACCAAATTCCTCTTGGCTTGTTATAACAAAATTAGCTTTATCTCCCCTCAGTATGTCTGCTGCAATTTTATAAAAATTAATAAATGTAGAAATTTTTACTTGCGAATTTGTCGGAATAATGCGCACTTGTTCGCTAAAGTTAACTTCAGCACACCCTGCCGAAGTCGCCACAATAACATACAACTCATCAAATAATTTTGCATAATCAGCAATCCTTAATCGAAAAGAAGAATTTTCATCAAAAGCGCTCTTATCCGTACTCAACATTATAACTTTCATAATTGTTCAAAAATCATTATCAGTTTTTTTGTCATATCCTTAAATGTATGCCCCTCTACCTGTCGTTGAGCTTCTTGAGATATTTTTTTTGCAAACATATCATCATTTAAAATTTTCTTAATTTGTATCTCCCACTCACTCAAATTATTGTACTCGGCGACAAGCGCATTTATATTATCATCAACAAGCTCTTTATTACCGCCCGCACTTGTAGTAACTACCGGAGTACCAATTGCCATAGATTCCAATAACTGGTGCGAATACCCCTCATACCCAGTATTGAGCAAAAAAACGTCTGCGGCTGTCACATATTGAACAAGAACCTCTTTGGATACTGCCCCGAGCAAAAGTACTGAATCTGCGAGTTTTAAGCGGTCTCGGAGGGCTTCTAGGGCCGCTCTTTCCGGCCCATCACCAAGGATAATAAGCTTCGCTGGCAACAACTTTGGCATCAACTCTATGAGCATTTTAAACCCCTTCCACGATACAAGGCGCCCAGCAGAAACAAATACTTTACCATCTAAACCCAAACTTGCGCGTGCATCTTCTTTTGATATTTTTCCCACTCTCTGTGCAACACTAAAAACAACTTCTATATTCTTATTTTTAAGGCCCCATCGCAAAACGACTTCTTTTAAGTATTCACTCGGCACTATTACCAAGTCAGCGGAACGGGCAACAAGTTGCTGACACCAGCGCAACAACTCCACACGAAATCCGTATCGTAGTTTTAAAAAATCATCTAACAACTCTTTAACACCAAATCGGCCGACTCCTTGCTCCCAGGCATAATCACCCGCAATGCGTACAACAAATTTTTTACGCAAAAACCATGCGGCAAAACTTGCAGGCAATCCAACGCTTACAGGATCTTGCGCATATATAATATCTGCATGGATCGCGTTACGCAAAACTTTTAAAAAATAAATAAAATGCCGAATACCTTTTGGCAACTGACGCGAAACCGTAACAAGTCCTAACTCTTTTTTCCCACCATAAGTTATCACGACCACAGTATGCCCTTGCCGTATTAATTCATCCGCAAGCTCTTTACTATATGTAGCAGGACCACCAATGTCTGGGGGATAAATCCCTGTAGCGATTAATATCCTCATGAAACCTGCTCCCGTAGAAAATCTTCCATTTTTTTAGCAACATCGACCCATAAAAACTTTCGAATCATGAGTTCTCGACCTTGCTCCCTAAGTTCGCTGGCGAGCATTTCATCGCTCAAAACTCGAAGAATTCCATCAGCAATACTTTTCGCATTTCCAGGAGTTACAAAAATACCAGTCTTGCCATCTTCAATAAAATCCTTAATCCCTCCAACAGGCGTTGCGATCACTGGAATACCTGCCCCCATCGCTTCCAAGAAAGCATTGCCTAGTCCTTCAGAATGTGACGGACGAACAAAAACATCACTCATACGATAATAACGAAACAACTCGTTATGCGGAATATTACCAGCAAAAATAACTTCTTTTTCTAACTGCAATTTATGCACAAAAGCACGGATTGATTGCTCTTCTTCCCCAGTACCTACAAGGAGTAAAATCGCATTAATACCATCTTCTCGCAATAGTAAAAATGCTTTTATTAAATCGAGAATCCCATTTTTTTGAGAAAGTCTTGATACAGACAAAATAATCCGCTTCCCAAGCGCAATACCGAGCTCTTGCTTAAATAATTCTATAGGCGCCCCTTCAAACGACTGAGAAACATAATTTTCATCAACTCCATTCGGAATAATTTCTACCTCTCCCTCAAACCCCGCCTTCTCTGCGTACCGAGCAAGGTATTTACTAATCGCGGTTACGCTATCGGCCTTGCGTAAAATCGTACGCCAAAAAAAATAAATAAGACCAAACCGCGCGCGCTCAATATGATCTTCTGAGTCCCCTTCCTGAAGCGTTATAACAAGTGGAACTCTCGAGTGAAATAGTTTCAAAAAATATGCGGCGATTGATCCCTGCGAGATCATAACCCCCCAAAGAATTGCTCGTCTTTCGCGTCTTAGAATACTTCTTCCTGCAAAGAAAGCAAAAATTGGCAACATCCATTTATCAACAGATAAGCCGAGGCCAAGTCGCCAAATTAAAATATTCCCACTTTGTTCACGGCGTGGTACATCTCTAGACCCTCGAGTAGTAAGAATTACAAATCGCAAATGGGTACAGCGTTTTGTAATTTCTTCAATCGCGATCTCTGCTCCGCCGATTGCAGGCGAGTACGATGTTGAGAACACCAAAACAAGCGGTGTTTGCGCGTGTCTCATGAATGCTTTATTATATAATAAAGAACGCATAAAGACAACCCGCGCTTATGATCACTCAAAAGAAAAAAATTCTTTTTTTATCAACAAAATCTGTTCTCGGTGGCGCACAACGTTACATTATTGATCTTGTAGATTACTTACCAAAAGATTCTTACGAGACTATAGTTGCCGCTGGCGGAACAGGCG
>CAYIZO010000104.1:0-3076 GCA_964368005.1 uncultured Candidatus Saccharibacteria bacterium | reverse complement strand
TAGCTAACAATGGTTTCGGGCAGTTATCCGTCAGCGGGCGCATGCGCGTCCTCTTGCCTGCAGCGAATATAATAGCTTTCATAGGAATTGATTATACATCATTTTCTATGTTTTGGCAAGAGTTTCTACAATCTTCACAAATCCAATACCCACAAGGCTTTTTTGAACCACTGGCTCTCTCTGGTATACTAAAATATATGGCAATTGTAAAAAAAGAATTTAGTGTAGGAGGTATGCACTGCGGAGCCTGTGCGGCAGGTATCAATATGCTACTTGGATCGACTGACGGTATTAAATCAGCAAATATTAGTTGGGAAGAAAAATCGGGCAGCATTGAATATGACGAAGAAAAAATAACTGTTGAAAAAATCCAAGAAGCTGTTAAAGAAATCGGGTACTCCGCAACACCAAAATAAATACGCAAAAATTAAACTCAATAATAAAAAGCCTCTCCGGGAGGCTTTTTATTATTATCAATTTATTATTTAGTGAGAATGCCCTCCTTGGGTCATCATTGATGCATCCATCGCACCAGGCTTCACCTCAACCGTGAAATCTGTCTCGTACACCTTACCTCCGCGAGAAAATTCAGCAAATACTTTATAAAGCCCTGGCCATGGAAATACGATGTGAGCATTGATGTACGGCCCAAATGTAGCGCCCTGAGGCACTGTATGACCATATCCGGGTACTTCTCCATGCGTATGAAGAAAATACTCTTGATCAAAGCTCCAAATTGCCAAATGCATTGGTGCGCTCAAATATGACTCAAGATCACCTACAGGACTACCTTTTAGATCTTTTACCACATATTCAAAGTTCGTAGATTCGCCAGACTTAACTACACCACTCCCAGTACTAAGTGTTACTAAAAGATCGTTAAACCGCTTTTCACGAGATAAGTCTTTTTTAAGTGTTACTGTTTTTTGTTCTCCTGAAACATTTACTACGCCACGCGCAACGCCTTCATGAGTGCCATGTAAGTACCCTGCAGCGATTGCATAGCGCCCAGCCTTAGGAAACTTAACTGGCAATGTAAATACTCCCGTTTTTTTCATTTCTTCTGTTATTCCTCCAAAGTCTTCAATGTGAATATGTTGAAATTCAGCCAAGTCTTCAGAAACTACGATGAAATGTATCAAGCGCTCGTGAGATATTTCGAGACCTGTAAGCGGCTGGTTCTTATCATCTGTAAGCGCGATGGTTAATAATGTTTGCTTTCCAGCTTCGGGTTCTACGGGGCTAGTTGTAAATTTAGTAGTTACAGTCGGGGCGCTTACACTCATATCACTATGTACTGCGTGGTTCAAAAATTTATCTGGCAAAACATACCCGAACAACAAATACAACAGAAGTCCAAGCGTAACGACACTACGACCATAAAGCTTTGCGTTACGAACTGCTTTTTGTTTTTCCGTCATACTACCGTCAGACATCTCTGGAGTATCGGATAGAGCATCAGCTTCACTTCTTCGACGACGCCACATCCATACAAACGGAATCATCCAAATAGTTACCATTACGTAACTGCCCCACGCAAGATACGGGCTAGTATTGGGCACGGCATGAGCATGACCCAATTGATTAATTTGTTTACCGAGCAATGTAGTCACAAGTTCTTCTTGGGTAATGCTTTCTAAATACGTATGAATTCCTGAATATACATACCAATCATGGGTAAATGCACCCAGAGTAAACAAAAATCCAGCGACAAATACCATCGCCCACCCTGTCGTATGCTCCACCCTAGTGCGATGCTTCATTAGAAAACTTGTCGCGTTTACTCCTAATATCGCAAGAAATGCTAAAATAAAAAGTGGCGTTACGCGACCAAGTGCTTGCACAAGCATAATGAGCCAACCTTGAAATGCTCCTCCTGAAACAAGAATAGATGGCACAATAACCGCATTAAAAAGTGGGTTTGGACATCCGACGCCAACATTACCCAAGAAAAGACCAAGCAAACCTGCTTTTATAAATTCTTGTTGTTTTTGGATAAAGGACGGAAATGCACCCGAGTATGTTGGTACTCGAAATTTCGTAAGACCAATATCACCAAGAGCAAACGAGAGCCCAAGCGCGCCCGCGATTGCATACATTATATTTTTTAATCGTTCTGCCGCTACCTGCGCGGCTGTTCCTGCAGCTCCCACAGTGTTAGGGTCGACAGTGCCAATTATTTTACCCCCAACATATCCTAAAAACGCACCATATAAACTAAGTGTAATGGTAACCCCGATCGCAAACGATACTGCAATACCAAAACCGCGCGCATACCCTTTACCCATAGCCAGAGGAACAATGACAAAGGCTAGTGGCAAAGTGCACGGTAAAAAGATCATCGTAAGACCTACCGCATAATCAAAAAGATAGAAAAACGCACCCTCAGTACTTGGAGTAACCGTAAATACCCAGCGAAGGCCAATCAAAAATATAGCGCCCAATACTACGGTTCCGATCAAAATCGGCAAACGCAGCTTTTGATTTTCTTCCATTGGTTTTAGTATACCAAACAAAAACTCCTTACCACTGTTGATAAATGTCTTCCGACACAAATATTGACAACTTTATATTTTTATGCTAAAATTGAACGCGAAGCAGCTTGAAATACGGCTACAAAAATATCTCGACAAAGGAGGTAGCCTCATGGTCCAAAGCATTAAACGAAATCGGCAAGGTGTATTCATTGTGCGATCGAAGTACGGCACAGGTAGCAGTCGACTCACGCTTGTCACCATGTGGCGACTAGTAGGTGACCACCTCCAAATGATTTGTGGCGAAAGATCTCGCCCAGGACGATGCTACCGAGCAAGCATCTCACCCACCATTTGCGCTGAAGCATTCCGCGCAGTTTGGGAAAAGATCTACGCAGTGGATCAAAAAAAAGCCAAGCGCAGACAGCTCGGGCTCGACCTTCAGCTCAGAGGCTCTACCGTCAGGTAGAGCCTCTTTTTTATTTATTCTTGAGTTTGAGTTTCGACATTCCCCCCAGTCTCAGGATTTACTTCTTCTTCAATAACTTCTGCGGGTGGCGGGGGAGGTGCTGGCACTTCTTCCGGAGCTTCTACTTCTGGAG
>CAYIZO010000103.1:0-3099 GCA_964368005.1 uncultured Candidatus Saccharibacteria bacterium | reverse complement strand
AACATACACCATTTTTGGGGTAAGTATTATAACCAAATAGAACACCGAATATGGTGTAGTTTGGAGTGGGTGGGAACACTGCCTCGCTGGAAGGACTTGGTATGGTGGAATGGAAAAAATTTGTCGTAGCGGGAATTGGCGGATTGATTGGCGCGCTACTTTGGTATATTTTCATCGAGGCTCTTATTCCACCCAACGTTTCTTTTCTTTTTTGGATCTTTTTTGTTGGATTTTCATATTTCCTTTACAAACGGACTGATCGCGCCCGTCACACGGCTGGTTGGTCGTGCGTATTAATTTCATTGGGAAATTTTGCGCTTCCAATTGCCACGCTTATTTATTCCGCAAGATCAGCCGCAGAAGTTGGTAAGGAAGGGGCGGCTCAAGCATTGGGTGCCGGAATTGGGGCGACCATTCTAAGTGGAATTGGTTTTGCAATTGGATTATTTTTCGGAGTGGCGTTTGCCATCGCCGCCTATTTCTTATTGAAGAGTGAAAAATCCAAAAAGGAGACCAAAAAATGAATACAAAACTATTGCTCGGTTTATTTTTGGTTGGTCTTATCCTGCTTTCAGGATGTGCAAGTGAAACTCCACGAGGAGATATTTCTGCACCAACAAATAATTCAACTGGTTCTTCGGCAGGGGATGCTCCTGCAAATGTTGCACCCGTAAAGGACACTTATGAAATTGGAGAAAAAGCAACTGCTAAAAATGGAATGGAATTCCAATTGACGAGAGTGGCACGCATTGCTAATTGTGGGGATGAAGGATATTGTTTTGGAGCTTATGTTAAAGTTACAAATAAAGGCGAGGACAAAGAAAGTGCTATTTTTTCCAGTTCCGTTTTATTAGACGATAAAGGCCGGCAATACGAGTACGGTTCATTCACTCTTTTTACGAGCTGTCCGAATAAGTTTGACCAAACAACACTTTTTCCCGGGGCGGCAAGGGAGGGGTTTCTATGTTTTGATGGGCTGAAAGATGATGTGACACAAATCAAAGCGATTATTGATTTGGGATTTATTGGCTCCACCAAATTCGTCTATTTAGTTGATCCATCCAAAATTGAAACATTGGATCCGAAGGGAGAAATTGAAATTACGAGTGTGGATGCGAGCTTCACACCAAGTGCCTATGGCGGGTATGGCTCCATTTCAGGGGTGAAGTATGCATTGAAGAATACGGGTGAAACCTATTTGAGTGATTTAACGTATGATTACATTATCAAAAAGAAAACCTTATTGATTGATTCAGGAAAAAATAAGTCGTTGCCCTTGTATAGTCTGGAGCCAGGGAAGGCGGATGAGGGTTCATTGGGCGTATTCAAAACCTTGGATCAAGGCGGAGAGTATACAATAGATGTGACAATCAATGGAAAGAATGGAGAGTTGGCCAAAGTAACCAAAACTTTTGTAACGGGTTGATTTTATGACGTTTGGAAAATCTACAAAAAACACTAATTCCAAGACTCCTTTTGGACCCAGGGGAAATAGAGTAACTCTCCTTTTGTTGATTTTGTTCGCTTCAGTTCTGCTTGTTTCTTTTCAAAGCGTTTCCGCACAGCTTGTTCCGGCTACGGCAACCCATTTTTGTCAATCGCAAAACACTTTTTGGAATGGATTCTGCTGGAATCAAAGCCAAATGAATGGAGTAACAGTTTCCCATACCAATCAAGTCGTAACGATTGCAGGAACTGCAACCAACAGTTATTGGAATAGTGAAGGGAGAATTATCAAAAGGCTTTTCCATAATTCCGCACAGGTTGATATCGCGTTGACTGATTTGCCCGCGAGCGCATCTTCAGGAAGCATTTGGTTCACAAAGGATAATCAAAACGCGCTTATTGTGGAAAAACACCGCGATATTACCGATCCGCAATACAACACGAACGTTTTCATTGTTGAAAAGATAAACGGGGTTAACAATTTCAAATACGTTTCTCCTGATGTTCCTTCCGCAAATTTTGACACCTACAAAATTAAAAAAATCTCCAACGGGTATGAAGTGTATTACAATGGCGCGCTGGTGTACACTGGAACCCTCGATTTAACGGCATACAATAAAATTGAATTGGTTGGTATTGCCCGAGCTTCCGGCGATCAAATAGAAGCAAAATTCAGGAGCTACAAGGAGCAATAGGGTGTGAAAAAATGGCTGGCACCAAAGAAACGATTCTGGAGTTGAAAGATTCGAAGCTTTATGCGGAATGTCCTTCGTGTAATGAAAGTTTTAAGCTTGGCGATGCATTTTTGTTTGATGGCACTAAATCTTTTCCTCCCGAAGCGTTGGAAGTGCGTACACGCTTGCTGAACGATTTTGAGCAACAAAAGAAAGATTTCGAGAAAAGGAGAAAGTCGTTAATAGACACTAAAAAATCTGAAATTGGGGCAAGAGCGGTTAATATCGGACAAAAAATGGAAGTATTTTTCCCCATCTTAAAAGATTTCAAATGGGCGTTGCCCGATTGCCGGTTTTTAGGCGAACCCATTGATATGATCACCTTCAACGGCTGTTGCAATAACAAAATAGAGTCCATGAGTTTCATTGAAGTAAAAACGGGGAATGCACGATTGAACTCCCACCAAAAAGCCGTCAAAGACGCGGTAAACGACAAAAAAGTATCCTTCAAGGTGGTAAAATGAAAGGATTAGGAGAAGAATACCAAGAATTTAGAAAAATACTCTGCCTTTGCCCATGCTGTGACGAAATAGTCAGAGTATCCGACCTTCGAATATTCACCAAGACTCCTACACCCGAAACGTGGCTGGATGGCTATGAGAAACAGGTGAATGTATTGGAAAAGAATGTAGAATCATTTGAGGAAAAAGAAGAAAGCATTCGGAAAATTCAAATCGAAAAAGGGCGACTGGGCGCAGAGCAGGTAGTAGGAAAAGCCATCTCACCCATTCTGAAAGAGCTGAAAATAAATCCCTACGACGTGAAACCCATATTGAATCCAATCGATTTCGTGGTCTTCGACGGCATGACCAAAAACGGGACAGTGGATGAGATTTTACTGTTATCAAAAAGCCTGAAAAACCCGCAACTCAACGCCCAACGGGAACAATTACACCAAGTGGTTAAAGAAAAAAAATAC
>CAYIZO010000102.1:0-3105 GCA_964368005.1 uncultured Candidatus Saccharibacteria bacterium | reverse complement strand
ACAACTTTTTGTTTTGTTACTGTGAGGTGTTGGATCTTTAATGCAAACTTTTTTGCATCTGACGGTACTGGAACATCAACGCATCAAGTCATAATTACAGTAACAACTCCAACATCAACTGGTGGTGGAGGTGGTGGCGGAATAAGTCCCGCGAGCCAAACAGTTACTGGAGGCGGAGGTGGTGGGGCAAACGGCCCGATAGTTCCTCTCTTGCCCCCACAACATACATCAACAATACCCGCAACAACAAATACTCCTATAGTAATTAATGTTCCTTTAAAACCAACTCCCAATTCTCCACCTGCGTTACCTAGCGCATCACCACAAGTGAAGACGCCAGGTCCCGCAAAAAGTATCTCAACAACTCCCACCTCGACACTTGCGACTACATCGACACCAGCTGGTGGTCGATCTTTCGCAGATCTTTTATTTGCAGGATTATTTAATGTCGTGGATTGGCTTCGTGCCAATTGGTGTATTCTTGGTTGGATATTATTTATCATTACGCTTATCACTTTTATTCTTTATGTTATCTTCTCTAAAGAAGATGACGAAGACGGAAGAGGATCAGCGCAAACTATCAAAGAGTCTCAAACTCTTCCCGATGGAATGATATTTAAAAATCAGCCACCAGATTCGGCAGTTACCGAATATTGGGAAACCTACCCACAAGAGAAAGAATAACAAAACTAAAAACCCCAACGCGTAAGCGGAGGGGTTTTTAGTTTCACAAAATATTTTGTGCGGACGGCGGGAGTCGAACCCGCGTCTGCTGCTTGGAAGGCAGCCATAATAGCCATTATACGACGTCCGCATGTCCCCATCTCGAGGGTTAAGTCGTATTCGCTATTGTAGCAACTTTTTTCATTTTGAAAAGTTTGAAACAAAATAGATAGTCTGTTGCGCTTGGTTTCACAGCTTATTTTCAATAAAATAAATTGGTATGAAATTTCTTTCACTTCTTTCACATACAATTACTTTTTTTGAAACAAAAATCCCGCACAATATGTGCGGGATTTTTGTATAGTGATATATCTCGAATTATTTTACTGCTTCTTTCAAACCTTTTCCTGCGCGAAACTTTGGAACTTGCATCGCGGGAACTTGTACAGCTTCTCCTGTGCGTGGGTTACGCGCAGTACGAGCTTGACGCTTCTTGCTTAAAAATGTACCGAAGCCCGAGATTGCAACTTCGTCACCCTTCGCAAGAGTTTTTGTAATACTGTCGAATACGGTATCAACAGCTTCTTCGGCACCTTTTTTTGTGCCACCAATTTTGTTGAATACTGCTTCGATAAGATCGCCTTTGTTCATGTGAAAAATTTTAATTTTTATTGAGTTTCTCGACCTTTTTGCGTGGTAAAAATTCTATACCAATACTAACATAAATCATTTATTTGCAACATGTTCGGCAAGCTTGGGTGTGAATAGCGTTTAGCGAGCGTATTCAAAGACTCTGGTTTCACGAATGACATTTACTTTGATTTCGCCAGGATATTTAAGCTCTTGTTCTACGCGATCAGCGACTGCACGGGCGAGTTTTTTGGCTTCTAGGTCAGTTACTTTTTCTGGAGTGACAAAAATTCGTATTTCACGGCCTGCCTGTATTGCGTAACACTTTTCAACACCGGGGAATGAGTTTGCAATACCTTCTAGATCTTCAAGGCGCTTGAGATAATTTTCAACTGAATCACGACGAGCGCCTGGCCGTGAAGCCGAGATTGCATCAGCGGTTTGCACAATAATACTCTCAAGTGTTTCATATGGGTATTCTTCGTGGTGTGATTGCATCGCCTGTATTACAGAATGATCGACGCCAAATTTTTGTAAAATGCGTCTGCCGATTTCGACATGAGTTCCTTGTACTTCATGGTCGACCGCTTTGCCGATGTCGTGCAAGAGGGCGCCTTTTTTTGCTACCACAATATCTGCTTTGAGTTCTGATGCGAGCATACCAGCCATATGAGTCATCTCTATTGAGTGTTGCAAAACATTTTGACCATAGCTTGTGCGGAAACGCAGGCGACCCAAAAGCAACATAAGTCGTGGGTCGAGATCAAAAATACCTACTTCATATGCTGCAGCTTCTGCCGCATCTTTCATAATTTTTTCAACTTGAGATTTTGCTTTTTCTACTGCTTCTTCAATTTTGACGGGCTGTATGCGGCCATCGAGAATTAAATCTTCGAGTGCGACTTTTGCAATATGACGACGCACCGGATCAAATCCAGAAATAATAATTGCACCCGGTGTATCATCGACAATAACTTCGACACCGGCGGCGCGCTCAAGTGCGCGAATGTTGCGACCTTCGCGGCCGATGATTTTCCCTTTTAATTCTTCCGATGGGATGTTGACGCTTGTTGTGGTGACTTCAGATGCGGTTGATGTTGCGACTCGCTGTATTACTGACGCAAGAATATCGCGTGCTTTTCGTCCAAGTCGTTCTTCGCCTGCGAGTTCTAATTTATGAAGCCGTTCAAGAAAATCTCCCTCGTGATGTTTTTCGAGATCTTTAAAGAGTGCATCTTTTGCCTCGGCCACAGACATACCTGCGATACGTTCGAGTTCATGTGCGTGTTCTTCTTCTTTCTTTTTTAGATTTTCTTGTGCGGCACGAATACGCTCAACCTTTCCTACAAGCTCGCGTTTTTCTGTTTCAAATTCGTTTAGTTTTTTTTCGAGCGACTCTTCTTTGTGAGCGATTCGTTCTTCAAGTTTGTGAATTTCTGCTTCACGACGACGCTCTTCATCTTTTGCTTCCTGAAGAATTTGCGTACCTTTTGTTTTTGCTTCTAAGATTGTGCTTTGTGCTTCTGCTTTTGCTTCAAGAAGTTGTTTCTGAACTTCGAATTCTGCTGAATTTTTTTGTTGTTGCGCAATCATTTTGCGAAGGATATATCCTGCGCCTACTCCCGCGCCCAGCGACGCCAAGAGCGCAATGATTAGTTGCGTTGATAGTACCATAGTGATTAATTGTTAGGCTCATAAAATGCATAAAATCGTATGGGTATCATAATTTTATTTAAGCCCGCTGTCAATATATGATATAATATAAAACATGCATTTTAAGCCAGTGGCACTCGTTATACTTGATGGATTTGG
>CAYIZO010000101.1:0-3121 GCA_964368005.1 uncultured Candidatus Saccharibacteria bacterium | reverse complement strand
GAGTGATAAGTATTGGTAGAATCCGGATCGGGTAAACTCTTGTATGGTGTATTGTACGGCTGGTATCAATGTAACTGATGATCCTACAATTACTCCACTCAAAAATCCAAGGCGAATGCGTGCCGCGCGTCGTTTGGCGAGTGCGATGTGCATAAGAATTTTGTGATAAAGCGTTTTTGGCGGTTCAATTTCTAACATTTCCCACATATATAGATATACGAGCGAAGGCTTACTTTTGGTGCACGCGTTTATTGGTCTTCTTTTTTTAACATTTCTTTTAGCTTTATGATTGCTCGACGGTGTTGGCTTTTTACAGTGTGTAGTGGCTTGCCGAGGGTTTCGGCGACCTCTTCAAAAGTAAAATCATTATTATAGCGAAGCATAAGGACTTCCTTGTATATTGGGGCAAGTTGAGTAAATAGTGTATCTGTAAGTTTTTTGTTTTCGGTCTTTATAAATAGTTCATCGGGAAGGGGACCTTGGTCGATTATGGAATCGATAATAGGGTTTTCACCGGTATCCGTCTCAAAATCTGAAAATACGAAATCTTTCTTTTTTCGGAGCGTGTCGATTGCGGTGTTGTGCACAATACTAAATAGCCATGGTTTAAAATTTTTATCGCGCTGGTACTTTTTTAATTTATGCCAGGCTTTTAGGAATGATTCTTGAGTAACATCCTCCGCATCATGGGAATTGCCTGCAAGCCGGTATGCAAAATTGAATACAGGCTTAAGATAGCGCTTGATTAAAAGCGCAAATGCTTCTTCGTTGCCACCGTCGTAGTCTGCGATGAGCTGTTCGTCAGATTTTTCAGTAGTCACTTGCGTTTAATTTTTGGAGTATGTTTCTTTCATCGCTTCAACATCATCAGTGAGTCGTGTAATACGTGGGCCGATAGTCGTGATAAGATATTGAGCAAGCTCCAACATCGCTGTCAGTCGTGCTCGTTTTTCAATGGTACCCGAAGTATATACATAGAGCGCACTTTCTATAAATTCAAAATCAAAACCTTGCGCCGCATCGATTAGCCGCGCGAGTATTTCAGGAGTAAAAATTTCAAATGTTTCAATGCCAAAGTCCTCGGGGACATAGGTTGTAAAATGGTCTCGAAAATTACTTTCAAGTAGAAGTTCTTTTTGGTTAGATCGTTTGCGTTTAGTTTGGAATAGATTTTTCTTTGATTCCATTAGAATATCTGGTGCAGTACCTTGAAGTGTGATTCTAGCTACCGTATATGGATGAATAGTTTTCTGTTTGCCTTGGCCGGTAGTGTATTGGTAATAGAAAATTTCAATTGGATGATTCTGATAAATGCCTCCGATCGTGTGGCTGATAGCTTTACTATGCCCACTGTCAAAGAGAGCTGCAGTCATATCAAGTACATTGCTCTTGCCTATATAATGAAGATTATTTACTGCTGCGAATTGTCGTATAAATGCTTCTACTATTTTTCCGCGCGCATATCCGTAGCCAAAAAGTAACCAAAGAAACGGTAATGCAATTAATATACCTTCATTTTCAGAATCAATACCAAAATAATAGAGCCAAGCTATTACTGAAATAAAAAACAAAACCGAGGGCACCCAATAACGGAAGCCCCAGTTTTGATTGATGTATTTCCAAGTACTTTGATCGATGTCGTCGACTGGGCCGATCGCATTGGGTTGTGCTTCTTGCATTTATTTACATCCAAGGGCGATACGGCATTGTGTGCGGCTTTCCGCGTCTGGCGCACTGTCGCACATTCCACATTGAGCTGTGTTCATATTTCCTGCGCTCGGGGTAGTGCCCGGAGCGGTTGCTGGCATCATTCCTTTCATCATTGCATTCATGTCTTTAAATTCGACGCCCGCAGGGAGATTAAATGCATTTGGGTCGTTTGTGCCGGGGTTACACGAGTAGTCAATTTCTTGATTGAGATCGACTGCTTGGTTTTTTTGGTTTTCGGGCTTTTCAAAGTCCGATAAATTCATTTTTATTCCAAAGGGCATCTCATCGCCCCAAACATAGTTTACATTATCAATCATGAGCATGTGGCTCTGAGTTGTTTTGCTCGCGACAGTGGTGGTAAAATCGCCTCGCATTTTTCCGTTTGCAATTTGCATAGTGCCTGAAGAATTTCCACCAACTTCAGTTCCTGGGTTGCTAAAGGTGCATGTTTGCGGCTTACCTGATGCCAAAAGACTTTTCATCGACATCTTTTGGTTACCTGCTTGTGGCGTTACTTGGTTTTTATTAGAGATTTCGCCAGATGGCTTGCCCATCATCATAAATCCAATAATTGCGCCGATAATAACAACGACGCCAATAACGATAATAAGTGTTTTGTTGTTCATACATATAGTATAGACAAAGAGTGCCAATTTGACAAAATACTCTATTTCATATATAGTTATGGGGATACATTATGTACCGTAAATACAGTAAACCGATATTTAGCAGAGGACCTGCATCGAAAAGCGTTCAAGCGTTCCGCGGGCGGCGTAAAGCCGGAGGCGGCGAGCATATCGACAATTCAAGATTTGTAAGTAAAGCCGTTATTACCGAACAGGTGGAACTTTTTGTACCTGAACACAAATTTACCGATTTTAAGATTGATCAACGGTTAAAGCAAAATATTGTAACAAAAGGATATGTGGCACCTACACCGATTCAAGATCGTACGATTCCGCATATTTTGCGCAGGGAAGATGTGGTAGGTATTGCAAATACCGGCACTGGCAAGACCGCAGCTTTTTTAATACCACTTATAAATAAGGTACTTGCCGATTACCATGAGAATGTTTTAATCATGGTGCCTACACGCGAACTTGCAATTCAAATTGATCAAGAATTTAAAGGCTTTACTCATGGTCTTCGAATGTTTTCTGTGTGTTGCGTTGGGGGCGCGAGCATTGGGAAACAAATCTCTGAACTTCGCCGCAAAAATAATTTTCTTATCGGTACGCCAGGGCGCCTAAAGGATCTTATGGAGCGTAAAATGATTGATCTTGGGCAATTTCAAACAGTCGTTCTCGATGAGGCTGATCGCATGCTCGATATGGGATTTATAAACGATATGCGTTTTATGTTAGGTCGTATGTCAGCTGAGCGTCATACATTGTTTTTCTCAGCAACTCTT
>CAYIZO010000100.1:0-3128 GCA_964368005.1 uncultured Candidatus Saccharibacteria bacterium | reverse complement strand
CTCTTGACCGCTTCTCGAAGCGCGGTGAGATACGCAACTCGGATATCGGTACTAATATGAATATTTGCGATACCGTTTGCGATTGCTTGTTTGATGTCTTCAGGCGCGTCGCCGGACCCTCCATGCAACACTAATATTGCTTCGGGTACATTTTTATGAATTTCTAAAATACGCCCAAGATCAAGGTGATCAGCGCCACTCTTACTTACGCCATGGATGCCGCCTACTACCGGCGCAAGACGATTAACGCCGGTACTTTGAAAAAATTTCAAAGCATCTTCAGGTTTTGCGAGACTCTCAGTCGGAATTGTAACGGCTGTATCATAGACCTTTGAAGAATCTGTCATAAAAAACCCAATTTCACCCTCGATTGATATAAGTGAATTCTTTTGTTTTGCATATTCAACGATTTCACGCGTACCTGCAATATTCTCTTCAAATGGTTTTTTTGATAAGTCGATATGTACTGAATCAAAACCTGCATCAATCGCTGCACGAGCCGTCTCGACGCTACCACTATGGTCAGCGTTTAAATATATTGGCAAACCAGTTTCTTTACGAATCGTTTGGATGAGTGCAACAATCTCCGGCAAACCGACAAAATTACGCTCACCCTCTGACAGTCCTACGAATACCGGTGATTTTTTCTCACGCGCCACTTCAACGATCGCCTTTAACATCTCGAGATTTGAAATATTAAAATGCGGCACGGCCCAATGCTCATTTGATGCTTTTTTTAAAATTTCTTTGAGTGTTTGCATAATTTTTTAATTTATATTTTGGCGAATACGACTGGTTTATAATCACGTGGCGCTGAGGCAAGATAGCGCTCAAGAGCACTTTTACGCAACAAGCCTTGTTGTGCGCCTATATATTGTACCACCGACATTGAATTTATGGGGGCCCACATTAGTGCTTCTTCGAGAGATTTTCCAAGAGCAAGTGCTACCACGAGAGTTGAAGAAAATGCATCACCTGCACCCGTCCTCTCATACGGTGGTTTCGGATCAGGATAATTCCGCATAAACCAAATCATACCTCCTTGCGATGCATACGCACCTTTAACGCCGTCTGTGATCACTACGATCTTTGGCCCAAGCATGTGCATAGCGCGTGCGAGTGTCGCGATATCAGAATCTTGAATACCTAAAATTGCCTGCGCTTCTTCGCGGTTACACATAATAATTTCTGAATGCTTGTATACATCAGCAAGGCCTTTAGCTCCTTGCTTGATCTGAAATGTGCCCGGTTGAAAAGCAAGCTTTACATTTGGATGTGCCTGCATATACGCGACGACCTCATCGTGATATCGAAGCGCGCCAGCACCGACCGAGCTAAAATAAATCCACCGAGGCTCATCAAGCGCGGGCAAATGATATTCGTACGCTTCGTGCTTGATTAAAATTGTACGATCATCTTGATACCAAAGTACATAATGATAATTAGTAACTTTGCCTTTTTGTTTGATAACATAATCAGTAATAATATTTTCTGTTTTAAGTCGTTCAATTGTTTCTTCTCCTGCCCTATCATCTCCTATATTTGTGACAAACGCCGTTGAAAGACCGAGACGAGAAGCGGCAACTGCCGCATTTGCGCTATTTCCTACGGCTGGAATGACATATGAATTTTCAAATGGAACTTTTTCACCAAACAAAAAACAAAGTTTTTTCTCGGGACCATCTTGTAGTTCTGCACTCTCAGGTAATAACCTAATAAACGCATCAGTCACTACATCACCAATTGCTATAAAATCGTATTTCATAAAAAATTATTTACGCGACATAACTACCTTAGCCGCCTCAACTATATGCGAAACGCCCATACCGCAAAGTTGTACGAGTTCGTCAGGCGTACCCGACTCACCAAAACGATCATGTACACCTACAAACTCGATCGGTACCGGCTTATGCCGTGTCAATAATTCAGCTATAGCAGAACCTAAGCCACCGGCGATTTGATGCTCTTCAATAGTGACAAGTGCACCCGAATCCACTGCTGCAGCAAGAATAGTTACTTCGTCGAGAGGTTTTATAGATGGTGAATTGATTACGCGAATCTTTTTTCCTAACTTTGTAAGAGCGTCTGCTGCAAGTAGCGCATTATGCACGAGAGGGCCTGTTGCAATCAACGCCACATCTGGCTTGCCCCCCTCACCCGATGAGTCGAAAAATATTTGAGCTTTGCCAATTTCAAACGGCGTGTCATTCGTTGTAATAATTGGCGTTTTCTCACGATGAAAACGAATATATACGGGGCTACCGGCACGCGCGGCAGCTATCGTCGCTTTTCGTGCTTCAATCATATCGCATGGCGAAAGCACAATCATATTTGGCAGTATCCGCATAATTGCCATATCTTCGATTGCTTGATGTGTCGCGCCGTCAGGGCCGACTGAAACGCCTGCATGTGAGCCTGCAATAATAACATTTTGTTTGTTATAACAAATTGTCGTTCGAATTTGCTCCCAATTTCTGCCAGGGCTAAACATCGCATACGAAGAAATAAATGGCACTTTGCCCATCGCCGCCATACCACTCGCTACTGCTGCAAGGTTTTGCTCGCCAATACCAATTTCGACAAATCGTTTTGGGTATTTATTGCGAAACAAATGCATTTGTGTTGACTCTGTAAGATCGGCACAGAGCGCAACTATATTTGGATTTTCATCGCCCGCCAACACCAAACCCTCGCCATACCCTGCCCTAGTCGGCTTCTGCTCAACTTTTGCTAGGTCAAGCACATTTTCTGAAAGTTTTGCGTTTTTCGAAATCATAATAGTTACTTATTCTACTCTAGCTACTCCAAGATCAACAGGCTCAAATATAGTTTCCTGAAAAATCATTCTCATCCCCCACAAAAGAATCAAAATGACACCCACCACAACGCCGATTACGAAATAAGGATACTTTTTTCGAAAATACAGAAAAACTCCAAAAGGCAAAATTAATCCCAAGGCGATATTAACTATTAACGTAACCATAATTGGCGCGCCCAACCCCCATATGAATGCCTCGATATTACCAAGCGAGATAAAAGAAATAATATAAATGCTAAAAGCAAAAAGCCCAGCGCCAGCAATTACCCCTAATATCAATGATAGTATTTTATTCATGTTCGCTGGTGAT
>CAYIZO010000099.1:0-3150 GCA_964368005.1 uncultured Candidatus Saccharibacteria bacterium | reverse complement strand
CTCTTCCGATCTAAGCGGGAGTGTTTTTTCCTCGTTATAGCAAGGAACTTGGACGATCAGTTTCATGATTTTTATTTAATTAAACTTTTTAATTCACCCAATGTAATGTGATAAAGACGTATTGGTTCGGTTGCTTCTTTTATAATTTCAGCATCTCGAAAGATTGCTGAGAGGTGGATTTCCTTAACCATATACTTTTTTAGGTCTTTATGCAACAGCTTCGTGAACTCTGGGAAAATATGGCGCATCCCCTCGTCCTCGACTATTATTACTGTTTTTTGATCAAGCGATGAAGCTATGTGCACAAATGGGGATGTGTTGGCGATGCTATGCACAGAATGCTTCGTTTCCATGAAATACGGCTCAGGGAAACTTGCAATAATGAAGGCTTCCGCAGGGATGTGGGGAGCGACCAATTTTGCTGCCTGCTCTTCGTACACGCTCTCGAACCATATTCCATTATTTACGTAATGGATTCCCTGGTATGTGGTGACGCTTTGCCAGACAAGTCCCACGCAACAAATCCCCCACAAGAAATATCTCGCTCTCAGAGAAAGGGTTTTGGAAAGTTCTGTTATTTTGAAGAAACCGAGACTTGCAGGCAAAAGTATAAATGGGATAAGGTGAATAAAATAACGTTGCATGGCTGGGTTTGTTTGGTAGTACACAAACGCGAGAATAAAAACAGATAAAAGTGAAAATATAGATAGTGGACGGTATTTTCGGTCTTGAAGCATAAAGAATATACCCAAAAGAGAAGAAGACACCAACAAACTGTCTGAATGAATGAACCCCTGCAGGCCTCGTAAATCGAATGACGTTACGGAATCAAAAAGCGTACCTATTTGTTGAATCCCAACTTCTGTACTTGCAACCAGAGGAGAAAAGAGAGCATACGCGCTGGCGAGGGTCATACTCATTGCAGCGGTGATAGTGGTAAGACGAAGGAGGGGGTTGGGGCTGGTGGCAAAAAACAAATAAATAAAGGGAAGTGCGAGTACAATGTATTCGTAGCGGGCAAGCACCGCGCACGCAAACACAGCACCTATAATGATATCGCGCCAGTCGGCAAGCTCAAATTTTTTGTTGAGCCAATGGAAAACCAACACTAAGGTGATAAAGAGAAATAAAACTCCTGTTGTGTCCGACAAAATAAAACCACCCCAGACAACATGATTAAAGGATGTTGCAAGCAAGAGTGCGCCAAGCAATCCAGCACGACGAGAACTTAGTGCTCTAGAGATATAAAAATAGGCAATTGGAACTGCAAGAATTCCAGCAACAAGCGAGAGAATTTGAGCGATTTGAATTGGATCTGAGTTGATGTGACTGAATGTGCTAATCAAGAGAGGGTACATCGGTCGTGTCCAACTGAAAAAATCAGGGTAAAGCATCCCATCCATTCCCATAGGGCCAATGAGTAGTCCATATGAGTTGATATTTTCTGCCACTACTAATGGTAAGTAGCTGTCAGGGTAGAATTTGTATGGGGATTGTGCATGGACACGCAAAAAGATGCCGATTACGATAGAAAAAAATATAGTTATGGCAATAATGCTTTTTTTGCGCATGTTGTGTTTTGTCTAAACAAAAATAATTCTAGCATGAAACCATAGGAAATGGTTTTTTGAAAACCCCCCGAGCGCAAGCGCTCGGGGGGTTGTGGTTTTTTTGTCCGTTTTGTTTTATTGATTCCAAGGAATGCATGTGCTGGTGCGGGAGAAAAGATAGTCTTATGCAAAAGAAAAGCCCCGACGGATGCCGGGGCTTTGTGATTGTTTGCTTGTTGTTTTTTATGTGATTTCCCAACAAATACACGTGGTGGGTGGCTCTAGATTTGTATTTGTAACCGTTCTCTGTGTTGCAAGTGACACATGGAGCTCGGGCGGATTGATACTATTAATTCTCACAAAGTAGCCCATGGTTTCAAGTGTCTCCTTCGCCTTCATGACCTTGAAACCTTCGCGAAGGAGGACTCTCGCATGTTCCTCTCCTGTCATTTGTTTGAATGAAGGAGCTTTTTCTTTGAGTAGTTCAGGCGTGTTGTGTCTTTGAAGAGGGGGGACTGGGTAATGCAATGACTGTTTTTTCATAGACCACTCCTTCGAGGTTATGTATTCGTGGATGAAATGTAACCGGTCCGTACTCTATTTATGGTTATTGATTGACTCTTTTTATTTCCAAGGAATACAGATGGTGTCTTGGTTGCACCCGCGTCCAATGATTTTATCTCTGGGATTACGCGCTACGCACAATTGAGGCAACCTTTGTGCTCTATTGATTGCGGCAGTATAACCTGTCTCAGAAACTGCTCTTCGAGCCGCTTCGATAGGGGTATTTTTCGATAGCAAAAGCATAGCAAGCTCCACACCTACTATAGGGGCGGGGACAGGCAATGGGTCATTTGTTTTTTGAACAACGTGCCGATTGCTTGAATACACTGACGGTCTACTCATAAAGTAACTCCTATTTGCTGGGTAAAATGTGCCAGCCCATACTCTAGCATGGAATGAGGGAGTTGGCAAGGGGGTTAACCCTCACAGTGTTCCGCCCGTGAGGGTTGGTTTACTGATGGCACTGTGTGTTACAATATAAGCACGTGTGGTTTCTTTATAAAAATTGGATACGGTCTTTTTTGGTGATTTCCTCAGGAATTGTTATTGTTTTTGGTATTTTAGTTTTAGAAACGGCTCCGACTCCCGCTGCACCTTCATTTTCAGATTTCGCTGACACTACTTCTTCTGTAGTCACCAAAGTGGCGAATACTCCTCTTCCCGTTGTGAAAAAAGAAACAGGAGTTACTGCTCCTGCTTCATTGGTGGCAAAGGACAGTCATTCGGTTGCTCCTCTGGGGACAGTCTCCGCCACTCGTGGCTCTACTTTGGCGAAGAAAGAGCTGGCTCCGCTTGCTCCTTCAGCAAAATCCTTGCCGGCAATTTCTCCTGCTTCAAATAAGGTGGTCACCGTAACTGTTTCCACAACAAATGAGGGAGGAAAAGATTTTCCGGCACCAAGCACACCATCGAGGGCTCCTTTGCCGCCAGTAGCTTCTGCTGTGACCCCTCCGGTCGTTATTACGCCACCAACTCCATCACAGAACGGAAGAGCACACGTCTGAACTCCAGTCACGTAGAGATGGCGTATGCCGTC
>CAYIZO010000098.1:2281-3153 GCA_964368005.1 uncultured Candidatus Saccharibacteria bacterium | reverse complement strand
TGCCTCGTATTTCCAACGTTTACTCTCAAGAGCAAAACTAAGCGCCATACACCACAGCACAACAATAAATATACTAAAAAAAATGTTTGAGTACTCAAGTAAAACGAATCCTGTAAAAAATGTGCCGACAATGCTCCCAAACGAAGACCATGCATATACGGCACCTGTGGACCGCCCAACGGTAGCAAGATGCTTTCCTTTCATCTTGACCCTTAGTGTGAGGGCGACCCCCAATAAAACATCTACAGGACCAAATAAGACTGTTGCATAAACAGCTGAGCCCACAACAATTCCAAGCCTTAAAGAGGATATAAAACCTCCTAAAAGATCATAAAACGGATAAACAACTGCTATATACAAACCTCCAACAAACAAAATGTCTGATAAAGAAAATTTTTGCTTATGCTTATCAGCAAAATAGCCGCCAATCACATATCCTATAGCAAGACTTGTGAGCACAATACCAATAATGTTTGAAGAAACTGCGAGTGCATTACCAAAATATGGGGCAAAAAGCCCAAAACCAGTGATTTCTAACACCATTGTTACCGCGCCGATTGATATGGCAACAAAATCAACAGAAAGAAATCTCTTCATGAGTTAAATATATCACAAAAAGTCTTTATCCACAGTCATAAAAAACCATTGATATATATGAAAATGATATAATAAACTTGCAAAATGCATTGATATTAAATGATATGCAACTTGCTGTTTTGAATTACCTTCCATCACGAAAATTAACACTAATATTCTTGAGTCTTCTTACTGCTGGAAGCTTATTGTGGTTGGCAAACTCACCAAAAAGCCCTTCGGACTCAAAAAAATCATCAAAAACTGAAACATATAAACCATCACTATTATGGCTTCTG
>CAYIZO010000098.1:0-2271 GCA_964368005.1 uncultured Candidatus Saccharibacteria bacterium | reverse complement strand
ACCCCGATACTGATGGTGACGGCATTAAAGACAACGAAGACAAACCATCAGAAGATTCTATTAAAGCAAAAAAAACATTTGCCGCAGACTCTGTTACCGAATCGTTTTTTCAAAGCCTTGGTAAAACCGTTGAGTCAAAATCAACCGCTCCAGCTGGAACAGAGCTTTTTGATGCTGATACAAAAAAATCCTTAATCGAAGGCGCTCTAAAACAAGCTCAAAATGTTAGCAATAATCGAGTCGTATACACGCGTGCTGATGTTCGTATCGATAACACAACCTCAACTCGCAAATATTTCAACGATGTCTCAGATGTAATTATAAAATATTTTGTTGGAAAAGCTTCGACCGTAAAACACGAAAGTGCAACTGACATTCTGAGGGATCTTGCAGCAATCTCAAAAGATCCAAGTCATACAAAAGATGACACTCTTGCAATCATACTACGACTACATGCAGTACGAGCAAATTATATTGAGGGACAAAAAGCATTAAAAAATCTCCCTACACCTGAAAGCCAGGCGTCTCTTCATCTTAAATTTCTTAATTCTCTTTCCGTTCTTGATGAAAGTTTGCGCGAGTTTGCACTTATCAATTCAGATCCAGTACTGGGGATTGCGGGATACGGAATGTATTCGCGAGAACAAACCAAATGGGTAGAATATGCGACTGATATTAAAAAAGCATTAACTTCAGAGCGCATTGTCTACGAAAAATCAGAACCAGGATATTTATTACAGAGATTTTCAGAAGTAGCTCATAAATGAAATACTTTGCACAAAAGGTAATCGCTGCAAGCCTTATTTGTTCGTTAGTCCTTGTGAGCGCTCCTCGAAAAGCTCAAGCGATTCCAGTCGAAGACCTCGTTCAAATTGGATATGGCGCTATTCAAGAAGTTATAGATGCCTTAAATCTTGAATCGACACTAGCTATCGAAATAAAAGAGTATATTTTGGATACCGCTCTCTACGTAATTAAAGAAGAATTTATATCGAGCATTACAGATGATATTCGAGATTGGGCTGCTACGGGCTTTCAGGGTAGTCCTCATTTCCTCGAAGATCCTGAAGGATTTTTTACTGGTGTTGCAACCGAAGCTACAGGAGTCTTTTTGAGCGATGTCGGAGGTATACTTACAGGCGATCCAAACTTTTTCTGCAATCTAAAGGTACCAAAATTTGTACTTGATATCGGGATTGTAGGGAATAAGCCTTACAAAAACAGGGCAAAATGTACCATAAATCAAGCACTAAATAATGTGCAAGGTTTTTACGACGACTTCCAAAATGGAAGCTGGGATACATTTTTCCAAATCCAACAACGACAAAACAACCAATTCGGAGAATACTCGCTTGGATTACGCGAAATAAACTCGCGAACACAGATAGCAGACGAGCGCTTCCGTATGCCAGCAGTATCAGGTGGTGGATTTTTGCCATCGGTCGAGTGTGAATCAAAGACTCCTATTATAAACGCTGACGGATCTGCTGGAGAATTATGCTCAAAGTGGGTAGTAAAGACTCCTTCAAAATCAATATCAGAACGCGTCACCTCTTACATCCAAAATGACATTAACCGCGCAATACCCGGCGATGAAATTTCTGAAATAATTGCTGGGTTAGTTGTAGCTGCAGTACAAGGGTCTCTCCAAAACCTCGCAGATAATTAATGACTTCAAAAATAAAAAAAATCTTACACTCAAAACTAGCTCTCACACTTTTTTTTGTGACTCTATCTTTTTTTAATGCTAACAACGTTTTTGCTCAATTTTTACCCGGCGACATTAATCAAGACGGTATTAGAAATAATGATGATAGACTTATCCAAGCGGCTTGTAAAGTCGTATCGACATCTTGCACAGATCCAGCGCTTGCTGGAGCATGCAACAATGCAACTGCAAAATGCCCTATAACCGTATTCCCGCTAGCAGACTTAAACGGAGACTTTGTAGTGAATGCCGCTGACGAAACTATTCTAAAAGAAGGTATTAAAGAAGATGCTGGTAAGCCACAACCTGGAGGCCCCTCAACAACGGTAAATCCTCACCCACAAGCAACTAATACAGGAGCTTTGGGAAGTGCGGCACAAACAACAAAAGAAATCGAAAGTAGCCTCAAGTGTGAAGCTTTAAGCGCATCTACTTGGTTTGGCGACTGCCTTTATCTTGGCGCGATAAATTTATTACAAATATTTCTTGATATTTCTGGCTTTTTCATAGCGCTTGCTGGAAACATGCTAAACGTTGTAATTAAAGTACGAAATACCGCATTC
>CAYIZO010000097.1:0-3156 GCA_964368005.1 uncultured Candidatus Saccharibacteria bacterium | reverse complement strand
TAACTACTTTTCCTGTAATTAAAGTACAAAATACCGCATTCCACGATCAACCCGCTGTAAATATTGGATGGAAAATTACACGCGATGTTGTAAATATTTTCTATATTCTCGTACTACTAATTATTTCTATCGCAACCATTCTTGGTATCTCATCGTATGGGATGAAACAAACTCTTTGGAAACTTATTCTTTCAGCATTGCTAATAAACTTTAGCCTGCCTATCGCTGGTATATTTGTTGATTTTTCAAACACTCTTGGAAACACTTTTTACACCGCAATGGGGGCCTCAAACCCCGATGAAAGTATAGATATAGCAAGCCCACTCGTAGCGGGTTTTAATGTTAATAAAGTCTACCAACCTGAAGAATTTGATAAAGGGGCAACAGACCCTCACCTTCGCGCACAACGATTAATAATCGCCCTTATCGCTGGAATTATCATTATAAGTATCGCGACTTTTGTTATTGCTGCAGCGGCGATATTACTTATTGTTAGAATTGTAGTCATTTGGATTCTTTTTATACTTTCTCCATTTGCTTTTTTTGCATACATTTTGCCTCAAACATCGCAGTACGGACAAAAATGGTTCCAAACACTCTTCGCTCAAGCATTCTTCTATCCCGCATATATGTTCTTTCTTTATCTAGTAATTCGCCTTGTCCAATCAAATGTTGTAAATCTTATGTTTGACAAGGCGAACAAGGGCCCCGGTGCAAACCCTCTTAAATATGCAGGTGGTGAATCAGCGATTACTGGAAATGTAATTTATATACTTGGATTTGTTCTTTTAGGGGCTCTACTTATAGCTTCACTTATAGTTTCAAAACAACTTGGAGCATACGGAGCAAATGGCGTAATTTCATACGGAAACAAACTTCAAAAAAATATTCGGGGAGCTGTTAGTGGGGGAGCTTATGCGGCCGCAGGAGCTGCCGGCGGATATGGTCTGCGCTACGCGCAAGTCGGCGCAGGCAAGCTCGCAGGAAGCTCCCTAGCGTTAAATACTCTTGGGCGACTCCCAATAGTATCTCGTAGCATTGCGAATACTATTCAAAAGGGCTCTCAAGCTGCCGATTACCGCATGAATAAAGATTTTGCCAAGATGAAAGTAAGCGATCCAAAAACCGCAGCTAAGATCTTTAGTCTGCTTGGTGGAAAAGCTCAAGCGAAGGCTTATAAAGGCATGGACGAAAAAGCCAAAGGCGAAACAGCAAAAGAGATTGGTAAACTTGGCAGCAATGTCGCAGATACGATTGGTAAGAACCTTAAAAAAGAAGGAGCTTCAAAAGAAGAAACTGCAGCATTTATGGCTCAATCAAGTGGCGCCCATGTCGCTTTGCAACATTACTATGACGACCTTAAAAATCCCTCTGACGCAGACGCTTTGCGTGACTCAGATGGGGCTGAAGATAAGCTTGAATATAGTCGCCGCATAGACGATATGATGAATTCATTTACGCCCAACCAACGAATGAACATTTATAAAAATGAATTGGCAGACAATAGACAAGTACAAGAACACTTTATGCGAAACGAAAAGAATTTTGATTCATTCACAAAAAATAGAGAGGGAATAGAAATGACAAACAAAGCACTACAATCAATCGCGGCAAGACTCGGCAGCGAGCCTCGTGAGATCGCAAATGCTCTTCGAACAAAATTTGGAAATAAAGATCTTGCCGATCAATTTGATGCAAATCCAGGTCTAAAAATCCGTGAGTCAATTTGGGCAAAGGGAGAAAAACTCGCAAAAGCAACTGACCCCGAGCAAAAATTAAAACTTACACAAGCAATAGAGGATCTAAGAAAACAAGAGGCAAACATTCAACTTCCAAAAGGAGAAGTCCTTCTTAAAAATCCTGAAAATATAAGAATTAGTCGAGGTACAGAAAAAAGCAAAATAGAACAAGATCTTGAAGCCCTTCTAAAAAAAGACTCTGGTGGAGGTGAGACAGAACCTAAAAAAACTTAAAGATAAAAAATAAACTATGAAGCAATATACACAACAAGAGGTTGAGAAGCGCTACGAGCAGTTGCCACAAGCAATGCGCGAGGCGC
Organism: uncultured Candidatus Saccharibacteria bacterium; assembly: GCA_964368005.1. Taxonomy (GTDB): domain Bacteria; phylum Patescibacteriota; class Minisyncoccia; order Ryanbacterales; family GWA2-47-10b; genus JBBTUF01. The sequence continues at coordinate 1,097 of CAYIZO010000097.1, read as the reverse complement.
TTTATAGCTCCGCCACAACGCAAAAAATGCTTTCTATTGGTCGTAAAAATGGTCTGCTAGTCGATAAAATCGGTATTCTGGCCGCAGAGACTGGTTATGTTATGGTCGGCCTTACTCACCCAAATGAATTCGTAAGCAGGCTCGCAGAAGCGCTCGCACTTGCTCCCATAAAAGCTCGTGAAATCGCTGAGGATATAAACGAACAAGTATTTAAAACTGTCAGAGAGCATCTTCTCGTTCTTCACAATATCCCAAGTACCGATACAGCGCCTAAAAAACCAGAATCTTTTGCTCCCGCGATGCAACAAAAGAAAGAAGAAAAGCCATCCTTTGTCGCCCCAATGATTTTTCCAGAAAAAATGCCCTCATCAGCGCCCTCAATTCCTACAATTTCTCCTACCCCTACGCCGACAAACTCTAATATCCCCACAATAAAGAAAATGCCTCTCGAGCCATCAGGATCATGGAAGCCATCACAACCAATCACACCAGTATTTGATCAGATGAGGAAACAGCAGCAGCAGCCACAACTAAAAGCTGAGCCTACCGCTCAAAAAACCGACCCATATCACGAGCTTATAAATAACGATGCTTCTCTAGAGCCTATTACATTCTCAATACCACCGAAACAAACCCCGCCAACACAAAAACTAGCAGAGGCACCGGCGACACCACCTCAGCCTCTACCTGAAACGATCTCGACAGAACAAGTACGACGGATAATCCCCCCAGCACCACAATTCATAACACCATCCGCAAATAACCTCGATCTTAAAAAATCTCCTGAAGTAATCTCTACACCTACACAGCCGACGCCAGCCCCCCAACCACCATCGCCACAACCGCCCTCTCAACAACCCCCAGCGCCTCAATCACCAACATTAAAAGAAAAGCCCCTTGGGATGCCAACATCAGAAAAAATCCAACCACCACAAACACCGACTATCTCTCCAAAGCCTACCTTAACTCAGACTCCTTCTTACACTGGCATTGATCCATATCATGAACCTACTGAATAATATTTTTTATTTTATTTAAATAAACTGTGGGACCTGAAATTGTTGCATAAAAAATATTATTAAGTAGGTTAATGATAT
>CAYIZO010000096.1:0-3185 GCA_964368005.1 uncultured Candidatus Saccharibacteria bacterium | reverse complement strand
CACCCCCCCACGACAAGAATGCAACGTGAAGATTTTGACCGAGTGCGAGCTGACCATTTTTTGTCGATGAATTATCTGCAAGGACTTGCCCCTTTACTACTCGCTCACCTTCTCGAACAATTGGCGTGTGATGAAGTGCTGTCACCTGGTTTGAGCGTGCAAAACTAATGAGGTTATACTCTTTGTCGTGATGCCCAGTGCGTACAATTATTTGCCCAGCATCAACTGATAGCACTTTGCCGTCTTCCTCAGCAAGGACTAAGAGCCCTGAATCTTTTGCTGCTTTCTCTTCAACTCCAGTAGCGACAAGGGGTGCTTGTGGTTTTATACACGGTACTGCCTGCCTCTGCATGTTTGAACCCATAAGCGCTCGGTTTGCATCATCATGCCCCAAAAATGGGATCAAGCTTGTCGCAATACTAAATGCTTGGTTTGGTGCGACATCCATATAATCGAGTTGATCACGACCAATACGCTTTGGTTGACCTTTGATACGCGCTTCGACTTCTTCTTCAATAATAGATCCAGCGTCATCATACTTTACTCCTGCATGCGCAATGATAAACTGCGCTTCTTCAAATGCGGTTAAGTAGTGAACATCTTGTGTTAATTTGCCATTTTTAACTTTACGATATGGTGTCTCGATAAGACCGAAATCATTAATTCGCGCGTAGCTTGAAAGGTGACCTACGAGACCGATGTTCGGACCTTCCGGAGTTTCAATAGGACAAATTCGTCCATAATGTGATGGGTGTACGTCACGAACTTCAAAACCAGCTCGTTCTCGCGTAAGTCCTCCCGGACCAAGCGCCGACAAACGGCGCTTATGTTCAAGTTGAGATAAAACGTTTACTTGATCCATGAACTGCGAAAGTTGGTTTGTTGTAAAAAACTCTTTCAAAACCGACATAAACGGTCGTGCATTTACAAGTTGAACGGGAGTTAATGCGTCTGCATCCAGCGTTGAAATACGATCATGGATATTGCGCTCCATGCGAGCCATACCGACACGCAAGCGATTTTGCAGCATCTCACCCACGCCTCGAACACGACGATGACCGAGATGATCGATGTCATCCTCCATCTCGTCAGGTGTATTATTTTTGCGAATCACTTCGCCTAAAATGTAACCAAAATCTTGTTTTGTAAGGACTCTCGACTCTTCTTTGCCGCCTCCAAGTGACTTAAATCGAAGATTCATCTTGTAACGACCGACAACATGTAGGTCATATCGTACCTCACTAAACATTGTTGATATAAGCGAACGCGCGTTATCAAGAGCTGCCATTTCCCCTGGACGAATACGCTTGTAAATCTCTACGTAGGCGTCATCGGGCGTTTTAGTTAAATCTTTCTTGAGAGTCGCGTCAATGTGCGAGATTGGTCCGGTATCAACGTCTTTAAACGTGTTTTTGATATCTTCGTCGTTCGCAAATCCAAAAATACGCAACAGCGCTGTCGCGGGAAGTTTACGCTTGCGATCGATTTTGACCCAGATTACTCCGTCACCATCAGTCTCAAACTCAAGCCATACGCCACGACCTGGAATAATTTTTGCACCGAAACGCTTTTTTCCACGAAAATATGATGCCGTAAAATATGCGCCAAATGAACGCACGAGTTGCGAAACAATAACACGCTCGATTCCGTTAATAATAAAGGTGCCGTGTGGCGTCATTAATGGAAAATCCGCAAAGAAAATTTCTTGCGTTTTTATTTCCCCCGTCTTCTTGTTTGTAAGACGTGTCTTAACTCGAAGCGGAGCTTCGTAAGACAGGTTATTTGTACGAGCGTAATGCTCATCGTGCTGGGGTTTTTCTAATACGAACCCGAGGAATTCGAGAACGATCTGCTTTCCAGTATTATCCTCAATGGGCGAAAATTCATCAAGCAACTCCTGGAAGCCCTTCTTCAAGAACCAGTCATAGCTTTTGAGCTGAACTTCGGCTAAATATGGCAAAGGAGCAAGAGGCTCTTTATACCTCGAAAAATATTTTTTCTGCATAAAAATAGAAAAACAAGGACAAAAACCCCTAACTCCTACTTATAAATGGGGCCTTTATCGTCTTTAATCGGTTATTTGATTTTTAATAACCACTTTATTAAATTGCGCTTCGCCTACCCACTCCAACCATGACTCATCCACCTGTGGATAATTTCTACGCACTATTCCCAATAAACTCACTATACTCGCATCAAAAAACCTGTCAACCCCTAACCTCTAGATTTTCCCTAGCGAACTGAATGGTGTAGTTTTATCGAGTAGGAAATGTCATCGCCTGTGAAACTATAGTCTTGCTCAATAGAATAATCTTGTATTGCCCACATGAGTAGGATAAAGACTATAATAACGATCGCAATCGTCCAATCAAGCCAGCGCTTATTTATCAACTTTTTAAGCATGCAAATATTATCGCACAGAGAAAGATTTTCTCCTGTGCATAAATAATTTCTTTATTTTAAGATTATTTCTTCTGTTTCCAACGTTCTACCGTAACAAGAAGCGGAGTCGCAATAAATACAGATGAATAAGTACCGATGACTATACCAATAATGAGCGCTAGGGCAAAATGCTGAGTAGCAACCCCCCCAAAAAAATAAACGGCAAGCAACGAGAGTACGGTAGTTAAAGAAGTATTGATCGATCGTGTGATTGTTTCGTGAAGACTGCGCTCAACGAGATCTTCAAAGGTACCCGAATTACTTCTCCTTAGATTCTCTCGCACACGATCAAATACTACTATGGTATCGTGCACTGAAAACCCAAGAACCGTAAGAAGTGCCGTTACGAAAAGTGCATCAATTTCAATTTGTAAAAATGAAAAGATGCCCGTAGGGATAAATACATCATGTAGTAACGCTACAATCGCAATCACTCCATACACCCAGTTCGAAACCGGTCGTGACACTTTACGAAACGCGAATGCAATATAGGCGATAATAGCAATGAGCGCGAATGCGAGTGCTGTAAGGGCATTGCGACGAAGCTGGCGACCAACCGAGGGACCCGTAGATATAAAACTTTTTTCTTCCACCTCCCCTTTTGTACGGAGAGCCGTAAGAACTTTCTGATGATCCGCCTCTGTTAGATAATTCATGCGAATTATCACACGACGATCACCGCTTTCTGCTATATTAGTAGCAGTAATACCCACGCCTTTTAACGCTTCGATAATTTCAGAGTT
>CAYIZO010000095.1:0-3245 GCA_964368005.1 uncultured Candidatus Saccharibacteria bacterium | reverse complement strand
GTATTGAAGGGGAACAATAGTTGGTAGTGGATCTTTTGTAATAACAACACCACACGCGTGCGTTGAGGCGTGGCGTACCACTCCTTCGAGTTGTTGGGCGGCATCAATAAGGCGCTTAACATCTGCATCCGCACGATACGCGTCACGAAGTTCGGGTACATGCTCAAGACACTCTTTAAGGTAGTTTTCTTTTTGGCCTTGGTTCGGGTTGAATGGAATCATTTTTGCAAGTTTATCGCAGAAATCATACGCGAAGCCGAGTGCGCGACCCGAATCACGAATTGCAGCACGCGCGGCCATAGTACCAAATGTAATAATTTGAGCGACATGGTCACGACCATATTTTTGTGCGATGTATCCGAGTACTTCATCACGCCTTGTGTCTGCAAAGTCGAGATCGATATCAGGAGGGCTGATGCGCTCTGGGTTCATAAATCTCTCGAAGAGAAGATTGTATTTTATAGGGTCGACATTGGTGATGCCAAGAACATAGGCGACGAGTGAGCCTGCCGCGGATCCACGCCCTGGTCCCACGACAATTTTTTTTGAACGAGCCCAGTTAACAAAATCTTGAACAATTAAAAAATATGAAGTAAAGCCAGATTTTTCAAGAGTCGCGAGTTCGTATCTAAGTCGTTCTTTGATTTCAGGAGTGATGACGGCGTATCTATTTGGCAGAAGTTTCTCGGAAAGTTTTTCAAGATACGAGGTTGGTGTTTCTCCGGTGGGTAATGGAAAGTGTGGAAGTTGGAGTACGCCGAGTGGGATTTCGATATTTACGCGTTCGGAAATTCGTATGGTATTTTCAATCGCTTCAGGGATATATTTAAAAATTTCGGCCATTTCTTCTGCAGAGCGAAATGAAAAATTATCACTTTTCATAGTGAGACGGTCTTCATCATCAAGGCGTGAATTTGTCTGTACGGCAACGAGTACATCTTGCGCGGATGCATCTTCGGCACGAGTATAGTGAATATCTTGAGTCGCGACTATTGGTGTATTCGTTTCTTTTGCGAGGTTGCGCAAGAGCTGTTGAAGTTTATTGTGATTTGGTACGTTCGGGTGATCAGCAAGTTCAATGAAAAAGTTTTCTTTGCCAAAGATGTTTTGATATTCATTGAGTAAGTCGCGCGCTCGATCGGGGTCGTTTGATAAAAGCGCTCGTGGGATTTCACCACTCATACAGCCTGACAATGCGATAATCCCTGCCGAATGTTCACGCAAAATTTCCTTATCGACTCTTGGTTTATAATAAAAACCTTCGAGGTATGATTTTGTAGAAAGTTGTATTAAATTTTTCCAACCTTCAAGATTTGTTGCAAGAAGCGTCAGGTGGTACCGTTTGTCATCGATGCCGGAGACTTTGTCGTGGCGGCTTCGGCGAGCGACATATGCTTCCATTCCAAGGATTGGTTTTATGCCGGCCTTTCGTGCTTTTTGATAAAATTCGATTGCGCCATAGAGATTTCCGTGATCGGTGAGTGCGAGAGCGGTCATATTAAGCTCTTTTGTGCGCGCGACAAGAGCATCAATTTTTGAGAGTCCGTCTAGGAGAGAGTAGTGGCTATGAGTATGAAGATGGACGAATTGAGGGTCTTTCACTCGGTCATTGTATCGTAAATGTTGTTTCTACGAAAGATTGAAAAAAGTGGCGCGTATGGTTTACGCGCCACTCGAAAAAAGAAGAAGAATCGCGGCGATTACAGCCGCAAGCCATGCAAAAATGCATTCATCGTGGTGCTCTCCGCAGATCCATACGTAGACAAGCGCATAGGGGATGGAGACTGCAAGAAGCGCAAGCGCGATGCCAACGAGCATGGTCACGACATCACCACAATGAATGCGATGATAAGCACGTGCATTACCTGATCAACGGCGATTACGAGCCACGGAAGTGCAATGATGGTTTCATCACTTACTCGTTTGACGTGCTTTAGCCACCAGATGACTGGCCACCTACGATCGAGAAACATGTGCGAACTGAAAATAAGAAGTAGCCAGCTCAGAGCGACGTGAAAGTACAAAAATACAGGGACGAAGCAGGCGGTATAGACGAGGCAATGAGAGAGGAGGGCATGGTTAATAAATTCTCCCTTCATTTTGTTCATTGCCTCGTGCTCGGTCTGGAGTATCCAGTCACCAATCAAATGCATCATAATGAGCGCATCGAAAAGCAGCATGGTTTGTTTCCTCCTTTCAAGGTACTCCAAGAATGAGCATATCTTTTTCAGAAAAATATAAAATAGTTATTGACGGCGATTTCGTCGTCAAAATTTTTGTCTATGCACTATGTTTTATAAGGGTTTTTGCTATGCTTTAAGTAATGGACGAAAAGCTTATTGTAGCTCTTGAATACGCTGGCCTTGCACCAAATGAAGCGAGGTTATATCTGGCACTTCTTGAGATCGGAGAGGGTACGGTACAAGATGTTGCGCATCATGCAGATATAAAGCGTACGACGGCGTATACTGCCCTAGACTCGCTTAAAGAGCAGGGGTTTATATTTGAGGCGCGTAGTCACGGTCATGTCGTATATATTCCGGAACGCCCGACAATTGTTATAGATGAATTTGCAAAAAAAATTGATGTATTAGCCGAACATCAGGCAGAATTTGAAAAATTATATACTCAAAAACGCAGACGACCTCACGTACTTTTCTTTGATGGCGTTGAGGGGTTTCGAAAAATTTGGCAGGTTATTTTTAAATCAGGTATTAAAGAATATTTAATTATTACGGATCCTGAACAGTTTCTGGGGTTTGCAAAAAGTTATTATATTAGAAATAAAATAATTCAAGAAAAACTGCGATTAAAAATAAAAAGCCGGCATTTGGTTTGCGCTTCAAATTATGCGAAAGAAATTATAGAGCGTGATGCTCAAGAAAATAGAACTTCAAAAATCTTGCCGCGAGAATGCGTTGTCGCGTATACAAAAATAATATTTGGTGACAATGTAGCTATTATTTCGCCAGCGCTTGATAATACAATTTTTATTGTAGAGAGCGAGCTGCTTGCCAAAACCGAACGAGCTCTGTTTGATGCATTGTGGAGTTCGTTGCCGGCGATAGATACCAAAAAATAAATTAAGCCAGCAAGTGTTCTTGCTGGCTTTGGATTGGGCGGGGTCATGGAAGGCATTCCAAATCTAGTATTTGGAGGAAATGCTTTTCCATGACCCCTGGATGGTATGAGTTAGAGTCGAGGTTACGACCAAATCATCGTTGCCTGGTCGCTAGGTCGGCGGG
>CAYIZO010000094.1:0-3263 GCA_964368005.1 uncultured Candidatus Saccharibacteria bacterium | reverse complement strand
GATATGCGTTTTATGTTGGGCCGTATGCCGGCTGAGCGTCACACGTTGTTTTTCTCGGCAACTCTTTCGCGCGATATCGAAAATTTGATTAAAGACTTTCTTCGTGATCCAGTACGCATTTCTGTAAAAACTCAAGATACCGCAAAAAATGTTGAGCAAGATATTGTAAAAGTAAAAGCAGGCGAGACAAAGCTTGATGCGCTCCATAACTTACTTAAGCAGCCAGGATTTGATAAAGTATTAATTTTTGGCCGTACAAAACATGGCGTTGAAAAGCTCGCACGCATGCTCGAACATCGCGGTTTTCGCGTTGAGTCAATTCATGGGAACAAAAGCCATTCACAGCGCCAGCGCGCACTCGGACTTTTTAAAGATGGGCGGGTGCAAATTATGGTCGCGACAGATGTTGCCGCACGAGGTCTCGATATTTCAAATGTGAGCCATGTGATTAATTTTGATAAACCTGCAACTTACGATGATTATGTTCACCGCATTGGCCGTACTGGCCGTGGCGACAAAAAAGGCAAGGCGTTTACCTTTGTAGAATAGCTCTGTAAGCAGCGCTTGACACGCAGAGGGCCATATGCTATACTGTGCATACTAAGTAAGGTTCTCGGCTTCGGCCACCAGATGGGGGATTCTCTTATATAAAAGGCTTTAGGAAAGCCAATAGTTGTTTTTCTGACATATCCAGCACGATTTTATTCTTGGCTGTACCGATTCTCAAAATATACAATTGTTGGTTTCTCTGAAGCTTTTTTATTTTTTTGTAAATAAGCTACACTTAGGATATATGGTACCGCTTTCTATCTTCTTCGGGTTTTTGCTGTATTTTTTTGTCCGTTGTTTGGTGAGCGGTTTATATGTAGTTCAGCAAAATGAGCGCGCGGTAAAAACGCGATTTGGTAAAGCCGAACGACTAAACAGTGCTACAACTCTTGATATCCCTGATTTTGCAAATTCTTTGAGTGATGATGAAAAGGATCGATACCGCTTTCCACAGTTGAGAGTTATTCAGCCTGGGGGTCCTTATTTTAAATTTCCATGGGAAAAGGTGCATAAAATTTCTGTAGCGACTGAGCTCATTGATATCGCATATGATCCTGATAGCCCCTTGGCGAATAATCATAATACGACGCTCGAGGCAGTTACCAAAGATCAACTTAATATTAATTTACGTGGGCAGTTGCGATATACAGTTTCGGAGAGAAACTTGTATGCGTGTCTTTTTGGGGTAACAAATCCCGTAGCGCATGTGATTGGTTATTTTATTTCGATCTTGCGTGAGCGTATCGCAAATTATGAAGCGCCAGTGCGGGCAGACTCTGAAACATCGCTCGCAGCCTCGTACGGTACCTCGATCAACGATCTGCGAAAAAACTTAGGCGATCTCAATCGTCACATGGAAGAAGAATGCCGTTCGTCAGCAGCACGCTATGGCATTACGCTCGATGCGGCACTCATGACGGCGCTCGAACCGCCTGTAGAGGTTGAATCAGCTCTTGCTGCAATTAATACTGCACATAATCATGTATCAAGTGAAATTAGCTTGGCACAAGCAGGTGCCGACCAAAAAATTGTGCAATCGCGTCGCGCGGTTGAGATTGAAACATTCAAGGCAAATGCAGAAGTACAGCTCCTTGATCGGCTTGCGACGCAACTTGCCGATATTAAAAAGAATGGCGCTAAAACTTTGTCAGCATATGTGCGCAATGTGAAGCTTTCACTTTTGCCGAAAGCAAAGCGAATAATTTTTGAATCAAAAAAATGAGTGACTTAATTCCATTAGTAATATTCTTTGCAGTTAGTTTTTTTATTTTAGAACTCGTACTCCGCGCACTCGGTACAGTTTTTGGTTTCTATGCGGTTATTCACGAGAAGGAAGCGCGGGTGTATGTGTTGTTTGGAGATATTGTAGGTGTGATTGATCAGCCAGGGTTTCATTTTTTGTGGCTCGAACTTGGATGGCGTGCATTTTTTGTTCGATGGCTTGGCACGTCTCATATGCGACATTTGAGTTTAGATCAGAGATACCTACGAAGCATTCCCGTAAATTCTGAAGAGGGTACACCAATGGGCATTGGCGTGTGGTACGAAATGTTTATCACTGACCCGATTGCGCATATTTTTAAAAATGTTGATCCGGAAGGTTCGCTTACGGTGAATGTAAAAAACGAGACGATAAAAAGTTTAAGTAATTTGCCGCTTGCTCAAATGTTGGTGAATCGCCATGCGATGAGTAGGACGGTGCGCGAGGAAGTATCGCCAGAATCAAAAGAGTGGGGGTATCAACTTGGCTCGATCTATATTCGCAAAGTGCACTTCAGGGATGAAAATATGATTAAGCAAATTGAGCAAAAGGTAGTAAACCAATTGCGTCAGGTAACGAGCGCGATTGAGCAAGACGGTCTCAACCAAGTAAATATAATCGCGAGTCGCGCGGAACAGGAAGCATCAATTGAATTTGCAAAGGCTGGGGCGGTACGCCCACAAATCGTTGGAAATACGCTCGAGAAGATTTCTGCCGACCCAGAGGTACTTTCTACAATGTTTGAGATTCTAGAGTATCAAAGAATTATCGAAAGTCAGGCTGACTTAACTCTTATACCCGAAGGCACAAGAGGCGATATGTTGACACAGCTTTTAACTGCCAATGAGAAAAATAATTCAAAAAAATAACTTATTTGTAGATATTCGTTGAAGGGGCGAACTCTGTGCACATTCAGAGGGTCGTCGAGTAGCTTGGGTATAGACCAAATGATGTACGGGTATATTTAGCAACCTTAGGCTTTGGCGAATGTACGGTTTCACAGAGTGCGATAAAGGTTAAATTATCGGGGGAAAATGTTTGAGCTATTATTGGTATTGACGACGGCTTTTATGTCGTCGTATTTTTTATATTTTTTATTTTGTGAAAAACGTGTGAATAAAGTGTGGGGAAAAAGTGGATAAATAGAAACTCAGTCCTGTAGGTAAGGGGTGTTTTTTATCCACAGATTTGATAGATATTCAAGAATAATATATTTTGAAATTATTTTTTTAAAAAACGTTTACACTTTTCGTATCTGAGTTAAAAATTGTATAGGCGTGATGAGAGCTAGTAAGTTCCCACACCCACCCCTTTGGTGGAAAAGGTCGCAAAAATATTTATAAGCATAACAGAAAAAAGATAAAAACTATTTTTCATTTTAATTAATTTAATATTTTAATATGCAAAAAATTGATATGTCTTTATATAAGTTGGGGCAGGCGTTTATAAGGAG
>CAYIZO010000093.1:0-3284 GCA_964368005.1 uncultured Candidatus Saccharibacteria bacterium | reverse complement strand
CCCCCCCGGGGGTTGATCCCAGTATTTCCGCAAACCATTGTGTTGGCCTTTGAAAAAAAAAAGCGCTGACTTTTGGCTGGGGGGGGCACGGGGGGGCGCATTTTAAGGCGGGAAATTTTCAAATTATAAAAAAAGTACTAGACGAGTTTGCGTTACAAGAGAAAAATTTTCATTTTATCATTGTTGGCTCACAAAATTACTTGCCACTTAAAGCTTACTTTAAAAATGTTTCGTATCGTGTCGAATTTATTGATGGTGCGGATTGGCAAGACCCGAGTTCAGTCCCGCAGATTATAAAAAAATACGAATTTGATATTGGTGTTATGCCTTTGCGACAGACGCTTTTTAATGAAGCAAAAAGTGCCTTAAAAGCTATTGAGTATATGGCGTGTGGAGTTATGACAATTGCGTCAAGCATTGGGGAGGCAAAATATCTTATCCAAAACGGTGAAAATGGTTTTCTCGCTGAAGATGACAAGTCTTGGTTAAAACTACTAATACAATGTAGCGGAGATTTAGAGTTGCGTAAGAAAGTTGGAATGAATGCACAATTGATGGTTCAAAAAAAATATTCTTTTGATGTCATTGTTCCGGTTATCGCCGAGCATATTAACGCCCTTTCGCAAAAATAAGATTGATGGTATAGTAATTCAACATGAAAAAAGCCTTAATTACAGGCGTTACAGGGCAAGACGGCTCTTATTTAGCAGAGTTTTTGCTTGAGAAGGGCTACCACGTCTATGGTTTACAGAGACGATCGAGTACTCCAAATACTCATCGCATTGATCATTTATACGATAACCCAGCATTTCCAAATTTCGTTACTGTATATGCAGATCTTGCTGATAGTTCTAACCTCTCGCGTATTATTGCAAAAATTCAGCCTGATGAAATTTATAATTTAGGCGCGCAAAGCCATGTGCGCGTTAGTTTTGATGTGCCAGAATATACTGCCAATGTCACCGGCCTCGGACCGCTCCGGCTTTTGGATGCGATTCGTGATTTAAAAATTCCGACCAAATATTATCAGGCAAGTTCTTCAGAGATGTTTGGGAAGGTGCTCCAAACTCCTCAGAACGAAGCAACTCCGTTTAACCCGCAGTCTCCATATGGAATGTCGAAGACATTCGCGTTTTATGCGACGCGCATATATCGTCATAGCTATGGGATGTTTGCATCAAATGGTATTTTATTTAACCATGAATCGCCACGACGTGGTATGAATTTTGTTACTCGAAAAATTACAACAGGTCTTGCTCGAGTAAAGCTTGGCTTGCAAAAAACGCTTCATTTAGGAAATTTAAATGCAAAGCGTGATTGGGGATATGCTCGGGATTACGTTGAAGGTATTTGGCAGATTTTACAGCACCATGAGCCAGATGACTTTGTTCTTGCAACGGGCGAGACGCATACTGTTCGTGAGTTTGTCGAAGAGGTTGGTCGCCATCTCGATATGGATATTGTTTGGGAGGGGGAGGGATCAGAAGAGAGGGGAGTCGATCGGAAGACCGGCAAAACGGTTGTAGAGATTGATCCCATACATTTTCGTCCATCAGAAGTTGATTTACTCCTTGGTGATCCTACAAAAGCGCGCACTGTGTTAGGTTGGGTGCCGCGTGTTACATTTAAAGAGCTTGCGCGAATCATGACAGAAAATGACTTCGCTCTTGTTAAAGAAGAGGCATTACTTGGTAAAAAATTTGAAGTAAAACATTATCCTATCGCATAGACAATTTTATTTATGGAAGAAATTTTTTATAAAAAAATACTTATCGGTTTAAAGATTAAGTCGATACAAAAAGGTTCGATACCGGTCACTGAAGGCAAAGAGCCTCTACAGCTGGTTACGCTCAAGCATCCAAAAGGCGCATATTTGAAAGCTCATATGCATGCGCCACGTAAACGTATTACCATAAGATTACAGGAATGTTTAATTGTTCGTAAAGGTAAAATTAAGGTTGATCTTTACGGTTCTGATAAAAAATATTTTAAGACTGTTACTCTAGGTGTTGGCCAGATCTTTATTTTGATGAATGGGGGGTATGGGATTCATATTGTAGAAGACGCAGAATTGATCGAGGTTAAAAACGGTCCGTTTCTCGAAGATAAAGTTTTGCTTTAACTATGGCAGATTTATTTATTCCACAGATGGAGCCTTGGTTTGATGATAAAGAGGCTGTAGCACTCTCTAATTATATGAAGTCCGGAGGGTGGGTGATGGAATTTCAGCAGACTAAAGAGCTAGAAAGGCTTATTTGTGAGTATGTTGGTGCGAAGCATTGCATCATGACAAGCAATGGAACGATTAGTTTGACTCTTGCACTTTTAGCCCTGGGTCTTAAGGCTGGCGATGAAGTTCTCGTGCCTGACTTTACAATGATTGCGAGCCCAAATGCAGCAAGACTTATTAGTATAGATCCGGTTCTTGTTGATATCGAACCAACGACGTTATCTATGGATCTTTTAGCCGCTGAGCGCGCAATTACATCAAAAACAAAAGCGCTCATGTATGTCGCATTCAATGGACGTTCATGTGATATGGGTGCAGTTGTGGACTTTTGCAAGAAATACAATTTATTTTTGCTAGAAGATTCAGCGCAAGCGCTTGGGTCATTTTTCAATGGAAAACATTTGGGTACATTTGGCGATGTGGGCAGTTTTTCGTTTAGTGTTCCAAAAATTATTACCACGGGACAGGGTGGTGCCCTTGTGACAAATAATGATGCTCTTGCCACGAGAATTCGAAAAATAAAAGATTTTGGACGCATGAGTGGAGGAGCAGATATTCATGATGAAATGGGGTGGAATTTTAAATTTACGGATATTCAAGCGGTCATTGGTATTGAGCAAATGAAAAAAATGTCGTGGCGTGTTAATCGGAAGAAGGAGATTTATAAAAAATATCGAGAATCTTTTAAAAATATACCGCAAGTTGAGCTAGTGGCAACCGACCTTGCTCAAACAACCCCGTGGTTTAATGAGATTTTTGTTGATGAGCCAGATGCGCTTGCTTTGTTTTTAAAAGAGAAGAGCATTGGTTCTCGACGAGTATATCCTGCAATTCATACACAAAAAATATATCGAGATGCGTATGTGGGTAAAATATTTTCTGTTGCAGAGCGTTTGGCTGCGCGAGGTTTATGGCTACCCTCATCGAGTAAGCTCTCAGACGCTGATATCGAGCGAGTTGTAAGTGCGGTTAAAGAGTACTATGATGGATAGTATGAAGGTTTCACTTATTATTCCAACACGTACCGAAGAGGGGTGTCTTGGACGTGTTTTAA
>CAYIZO010000092.1:0-3308 GCA_964368005.1 uncultured Candidatus Saccharibacteria bacterium | reverse complement strand
AATACCAACACTTGCCCCACCCTCCCGTGCGCGTGTTGAGCCCCTTTGCCGATTTAGCAGATCGGCAAACTCCCTTATAATTTCCTAGTTTCTTGCGACTGACTCGACTGACCAAGCCTTCTCTAAATCAACCGTTCCACTATTTGGTCTTTTTGTTTCTTCAAGTAGATCGATATCGACTTTTACCGGAATATCCGATGCCAACCCTGCAACAAAGCAACTCCCAACCGACAAAATCGGAATACTTTGAAAGGAGAGTTTATCTAAATATGCAACCGCCTTTTCTATCGCATTAATATCATTATCGTTAATCAATCTATGAATGAAGTAATTATGGAGTTGTGAGATAATTGTTGCTGAAATGTCATAAGGTCTTTGGCTTGCAATGGTAAGAAAAACTCCAAATTTTCTGCCCTCCTTAATAATTTCTTCAAAAGTCTCTAGCCGATAATCCTTCCATGTTTCACTTTCTCTTTGCGACATGGTTGAGAGAATATTATGCGCCTCATCGATAATTATATGCAGTGACTTTTTGTCTGATTCTTTTTTCTTTTCATATAACTGCTTAACTATAATTAGTGGGATTATCTTCTTCATCTCAATGTTCACGTCTCGTAAGCAAACGATGGACAGATTTTTTAATTCAGTATCTTCTTTTATATCTATAAGCTTTTCCAGCATATCAAACTTTCTAAACATTCTTCCTATTAATGGTCCGATATGCTCCTGATTAGAATATCCTTTGATAATTTCGTGAAAGTAATTGAAAACAATTTTTAACTTGAGTTTACTGAATTCATCACCCTTAAAAGTTAGAGCATCGACGGATGTCTTCAAATGGGTACTGTATATAGGATTTACATTATTGAAATTAACACTCTCAGATGTACCCCAATAATAATCTTCACCCTTAGAATGGTAGTGCAAATTGCTCTCTATTTCTTTCTTAAGTTTAATAACGTCCTCTTTCTTGTCGTCTGTAACTAAATTTAGTAAATCTCTAAAAAGTTCAATGATTAAGCCCTCTCTCAAATTTCTATCTTTTTTATCAATAACACTTGTACATGTGTCTTCAATACTTGAAGTAACACGGGCATTAAATGTTGCATCATCATCGAGATAATCATTTCGAATCACTCTATCCAAAAATGGTTTTTGTGTTTTCTCCGTTGCCTCTAATAAGACCGATAGAATCTCCGCTTTATGTATGTTGTCCTTTGAAATGGGATATTTTTTCTCACTAGCTTTTTTGCCTGTCGATAGTTTATATACAGTTTTCTCTTTTGTGATCATTTCGTCTCCGACATATTCACCATTAAAATCTATGACTACAAAATCTGATTTGGTTTTGAAATTGGTTTCGTTAGAAAAAACATCAAAAAGCTCCGTATATATCTTTGCTAAGGTATTAGACTTACCACTTCCCGTATTACCAAATATCCCTATATGACTGGCGAACAAATTACTAACGCCGAGTTTTATTTTCTGGGACGGTTCTTCCGTGAGATTACCAATTACGATAGTCTGTTCACCATTTTTATAGAACTGATGGAGCGCGTTAAACTCCTCTCTATTTAAGAGATAACATTCGTTATCTATGAGTGGCATTTCTTTGATGCCTTGTTTGAAACGGTTTCCTTCAAAATGGCCAAAAAGAGATACCTGTAAAACTCTATTAATTCTTGTTTCTTCCTTGTTGTATTCTTTGTTGAAATACTTCTCTTCGGACGTAAATTCTCCTTCGACTTTTCCAATAATACTGACAAACCCCTTAACAACTTTAATATAGCTCCCGACCGAGACGTTCTTTACAGTTTTACCCTCATATAAAATATGCGAATGGTTTTTATTTTTATTCAATTTAATTCTTACGATTCTCCCATCTACCGACAAAACATGTCCGATTATAAAAATCGACTCTCGTATAAGCTCTTCTGCTATGGTTTTAGTCTTTACGGTCATGTGTCATGCTGTCTATAATCTCTTTAAAGATAATCTCGTTGATATTTTCGAGATTAAACTTACTGCCCTTTTCATCGTCTGGTTCGATGATTTCAATATTGGAATACCTCAATTTCCCAATGCGCATTTTATCTTTCATTTTTGAATCTTTATCTTTATCGTGGCAGAAAATATAAATTTTAAGTGTTGGATTTGAGTCCGCAGTCCTAATTGTTATTTCTCGTATGTGTTCATCTTCCATTGAAAATCCCATGACGAATAAGGCCACGTTTTCTTTTTCCAATTCACTCGAATACATCCTAAGTAATTCGTAGTAAGTTACATCAATAACGGTTTCTTCTAACTTTTTCTTCTCAGGATTTACAATCGCCAATTTTCCATACAAATCTTCGAAGCTCTTTCCATTTTTCTTCAAGAGTGATTTATCGAAATGCTTTAATTTTGAGAAAAATATCTTATCATCGTCCTTTCCCCATGTGAGTGAGCCGTGGATCTTCATAAGATTAAAAACGGGCACCTCGGAAACATTCTCAAAATGCAAACTCCTCTTCTGAATTGACTTCTTAAAGTTGCTTAGACTGAAAGTGGAGTTTAGCCGCCCAGAAAACCCATCGTTATATTCTAAGTTACTTTCTTCCAAAACGGTCTCCATCAGAATATCCACGTTTGTTGTAAATATATTTGCCTGTTTGCTTAAGATTGTATTTTTTCTCTTTAATAAAATATGCCCGATTTGTTCGAAAAAACTTTTATAAGCTTTGTGTGTCGATTCAAAATCAACTTGTTTACTGGCATCTATCGTGCCAGAAATAACGTCAAGATTTGGCATCATCACTTTCTCAAAATATTCCTTTTTGATTTTTATTCTCTCAGCTTTTCTCTTCTCGTTCGACAGTCTGGTTTCAATGTCACCAAGTAAGGGTAGGAACGGTGTAGAAAGCCCAGCTCCTATAAGAAAATTTAGGTGAGAGCTCTGCACTACTTCTTTTATTTCTTGTATATTCATAATTTTAAGTAAATTATTTCAACAGCTCATCAGTAGATACTCCGACTGCTTTTGCTAGCTTCACAATCGTCGCGAGCGTTGGGTTTGTCTTTCCGTTCTCGATACTACTGACAAAGCTTTTGGGCATTCCCAGCGTGCGCACTATATCTCCCTGCGATATTCCTTTTTCCGTTCGGATTCGCTTTAGGTTTTGGCCGAGTTTCTTGGCTTCGTCTTTCATTGTCCACATTATACTCTGCGTTCTACTATACACTACCCGTTATGGTATAGTAGAACTATGCTCCGGTTGTACTGACCCCCGTTTGTCGGTCCACTCTTTTGGGTGATTAGTCATAGCATA
>CAYIZO010000091.1:0-3433 GCA_964368005.1 uncultured Candidatus Saccharibacteria bacterium | reverse complement strand
ATGGGAATTGTTTCTTTGAGTTATCAAAAAAAAGCTTTACCTCAGCTCTCGACATACGCGAGGCGTGATCAGAACCATTAAAAATTAAATCTTCCCCCTTTTTCCCTCGAAGCGTTTTCATTGACTGCTCACCTAACACCCATCGCAACGCTTCAGCCACATTTGATTTACCTGAGCCATTTGGGCCCACAACTGCCGTCACAGAGCTCGGAAACTCAAAAACCGTTGTTTTCCCAAATGATTTGAAGCCCGAAAGTGTGAGACTTTTTAAATACATGTATTATCGCCAACCTTTTTTCTCAAGAGCACTTGTAGCAGCCGCTACCTCAGCCTCTTGCTTTGATGCGCCCGTACCTTCAGCAAAAATTTCATTTCCAACATACACGCCTACCGAAAATCTCTTCTGATGGTCAGGCCCCACCTCTTTAATAACTCGATAATTCGGCGTAATACCCATGCGTTCCTGTGCTTCTTCTTGAAATGTACTTTTTGGATCTTTCCAAAGTTTTTTTGCTATCACTTCATCGATTTTCACAAGCAAATGTTTTTTAATAAATTGCTCAACAGCATCGTATCCTTGATCAAGGTACAACGCACCTATCAAAGCCTCAATTGCGTTTGCCAAAATATAGTGTCGCGCACGACCCGTGTCTTTATGCTCACCTCTTGAAAGCAATAAGTATTTATTCATATCAAGATCGACTGCAATCTTTGCAAGCATCTCGGCATTTACAAGTGCAGCACGAAAACTTGTCAGCTCACCTTCTGGCTTGTCAGGATAACGCTCATACAAGTCTTCTGTGACAATTAATTCAAGTACTGCGTCGCCCAAAAATTCGAGGCGCTCATTATGCCCGACCTCAAAAGCAGGATTCTCGTTTAAAAACGAACGGTGTGTAAGCGCTTGAAGTAATAAGTTTTTATTTTTAAATGTGATATCAATTGATTTTTCAAATGAGTTTAACTCGTTCATAAAGTTTTAAAAATAACCCGTATATCATCGTACATTTTAAGGTTTTTGAGTTCATCTTTTGGAAACCAACTAGCCTCCACAAGTCCTCCTGATGCTTTTAACTTAAGCTCTACTTGAATCGTCGAGCCTAAATAGTACACCACCTGCCGGCGCACTGGACCTGTTTGTGGGTCATGGGCGACATACTGGTTTTCGCATATTTTTTTTGTAAGTTCAAGCCTCTCAAGACCAAGCTCAAGCATCACAGCACGCCGTGCACCTGCTTCTTCGGATTCTTCGGGCTGAAGACGGCCTTTTGGCAACGTCCAATATCCAAAAACATCATGAACGAGTGCGACGTTATCGCCCCGCATCACTACTACTCCAGCGCGCCGCTCAATAGGCAAATTTTCTATTTCTTCAGGATTATAGCGTTTTGATGTTTCGTCTTTTCCGGGCTCGCCAAGCTCTCGATATACAGTACCTAAAACACCGTTTACAAATTTACCAGAGTTTTCTCCACCAAATGTTTTTGCGAGCTCAATCGCCTCGTTAATGGCAACTTTTGGCGGAACCTCTTTATAATTTCCAAATAAAAGTTCGGCGAGCCCGATACGTAATACATTGCGATCAATAATAGCTATTTGAGCGAGCGGCCATTCTGGAGCCGCATGCTCCACGATAGAATCAATCTCCTTGTGCTTTTCCAAAATTGTAGCAATAAGCGTTTTTACAAAAGGAACATCCTCAAACCCTGGACCAAATTCATCTACAATACGATCTAAAATCAAATAAATCTTCTCATCAGGACATCCTGAAAAATCCCACTCATAAAGGGTTTGCATCGTAATTGACCGAGCGAGATGCCGAGATGCCATAAGTGATTTAGTTTAAAAGAACAAGCCTAGATTTAAATTGTTAAATTATTTTTTCGAAAGTGATTCCGCATCAAGCCCCTTGTGGAGAGCTGCTTCTTTTTCTTGGTTTTGAAGCTCACGCTCTTTCTTCTTTTTTTCTTTTTTGTTTAATTTGCCGAGAACATCGATAACCTGTCTATCTTGATACTTACCGCAGTTTGTACAAACAGTATGCGGCATAATCGAAAAAGCGCAATGTGCGCATTTTGCGAGATTTACTAATTTTAATGCGTGATGGCTCCGACGGTTACCCGTATGGCTCCTCGTGTGCCGCATTCGAACTGTCATAATAAAAATCGTACCACAAGGCAGAAAAACACGCAATAGCAAGCACAATCCGACCCTCCATTCTTTAGGTATTGACAAATAAATATACTAGTGCTATGCTGCTTCTCGGACATTGAGTCGTGTCGCCACTCGCCTTCGAGTGCCAAATCGGGCCCCTCGAATACGACAGGCACAAAGACCGACTCACTCTTGTGAGAACCTTCGTCTAGGAAGGAGGTGCGTCACGCGGTATCCTCGCGATGATGTGAAATAAAAAAGCCTGAGCGCTCTGAAATTTCACACTCATCAAAATCGAGGACTCGTCAATTAAAGTACCTACCATTCCGGGGTTTCCCCATGTGATCCCCTCGCGGGATCCTACACGGACTCTGCCCTAGACATAGAAAGGAAGTGTAACGACGGACAACCCTTGACCGCTGAAAGGACCTCGGTTAAATGCCGAAAAATTTTCAGTAACCACAGGGGCTCGTACCAACCTTCACAACCTACCTCTTCACTCGTTCGCCAGGGGCGACGGACTTAATTGTTCGTCGCCCCTCCTTTTTTATATACTGAAAAAATTAAATAATTCGCGTACAAAAGGTCTTTCTATGAATGTCTGAAAGGCCATATTTTTTTATTAACGCAATATGCGCGCTCGTACCATATCCTTTGTGCTTCATAAATCCATACTGTGAATATTTTTTATGAATTCGCGTCATATATTTATCGCGAGTGACTTTCGCGATAATTGATGCTGCAGCAATCAATGGGATTTTTTCATCACCCTTAACAATCCTCTCTTGCTGATATTCAACCGGCGCAAAAAGACCTGCATCCAATAAAACCTGAAAGCGATCTCCTGATATACCTAAATCTCGTGAGATATTTTTCAAACACTTAGCAACAGCAAAGCGTGCGGCATACGAGAGGCCTTTTTTATCGATAATATTATGACTCACTGATGCGCACGCAATGATAAAACGTGATTCGTTGCGCAATGCGGCATACCACGCCTCTCGCTTTATGGGTGTTAATTTTTTTGAATCACGAATCCCCCGCAAAAATTTATCACTCATCGCTCTTTGCCTTGTATTAATGACCAAAGCAACTGCACCGACAGTTATTGGACCTGCAAGCGGTCCCCGTCCAACCTCATCTATACCTACAAAAATAGTTTTGGACGAGGCTCGCCTCTTGGCGGCACGCCTAACTTCATCAACACCTATGTATACTTCTGCCTTTTGTGTCATTCGTTTCAGTATATAATAATATTATGGCATCTGCTGGAGTCATC
>CAYIZO010000090.1:0-3470 GCA_964368005.1 uncultured Candidatus Saccharibacteria bacterium | reverse complement strand
TTATTTTTTAGGTCCATTGTTTTTGTAAAAATTACAAACCAAAGATTTTGCGGAAATCGTCGGCTATTTTTGTGCGATAAGCGACTTGTTCTGGTGAATTATATTCTGGCGTGAGCTTTTCATCGAGCGATATAAGTGCGCGGTTTGATTCGAGCGGTTGGCCATTGAGAATTTTTCGCACACAATATGCAACAGCCGCGCCATTGATGAGTGCTGCACCTCCTAACTGCGGCCACGATACGATGGTTTTACCCATCTCAAGAAGTGACTGTTGCATACGCTCGGTCACATTCTCGGGGCCTACATGTTTGGTTATCATTTTGCCGATACCGAACTTATCAAGGGTTGAAAGCATTTCAAAGCTTACTTCACCCATTCGCCCATGAAAAAATTGAGTAGTCGGATCGATATCATATCGTTCAATATCGACCACTGCGTTGTCTCCGTTATCAGCAGCCATTACTACCGCCAGCTTGTGTTTACGCGCTTGCTCGCGGATTAAAAACTTTACTGCAAGATTATCAATTTCATCAACCACGATATCAAGTTTTGGCCCGGCATTCGATGAAATAAAAAAACTCTCGATATTTTCAGGAGTAAGCCCATCGCTAAAAATCTCGACAGTCGCGTATGGATTTGTGGTATAAATTTGTCGTGCGGTCATAACTACTTTTGGTAAACCTAAATTCTCAACACCAACTCGAATACGATTTGTATTTGAAAGCGCCAAAGCATCATGATCAGCGATACGCCAATGCTTACCTCCGCCTTGAAGAGCAATTGCCATAACAACCGCGTGCCCCACACTTTGACCAGCGATTCCGATAGTTGCATTGTAATACTTGTTTTGCTCTTCAGTTGTAATTAAATTTTTATTTCGCGCAGTGCGAACTTCTAAAAACGCGCTTTCTTCAAGGATGTGTACAATCGTAGAATTCCATGGAAAATATACCCACCTGCCGTGCTGCCAGAGAGGTGTTTGAGCTTCAATATTTTTTAAATATGCATCAAAGAGCGCGGAAAATTCAGGGGTATATACTTTTGATGGATTCTGAACTTGAAAATATTCTTTAAGCTGTTCTGTATAGTCATCAGATATATGCTGAATAGCATGAGTTGAAGCAAGTACTGTCACCTGCGTGCGATGGTCTTCAATAGAAAGATCAAATACTATCGGTTTTGAATCGTGCGCACCACTGGGGCGTTTTAAAAATTCTGAAATATCCATACAGCAAGTATAGCAGGAATTTACGCAGGACGAGTCGAAAGCTCAATGATACATTCAATATTGTCAGTTGGCGATGCCGTAATGCGTCGTACGAGGCCACAGGACTTACATTTGTGCGTAATGATATATTCACCACCCTTCATTTCGACTCCTGAGGGCTCCATGGCGCCACCGCATACTGCTGCTCGATCACCCGGATTTCGATCGACATGGCGCGACCAAAGGCAGCGCGGGCAATGATTTGTATACCCACTACCAACGACTTCGAGCCCGCATTTATCGCACCGGAAATCTTCAACAAGGCGTGTAAATTTTTTTTGAGGTTGATCCATCACACTCTAAGTATATATTCTTTTTATTAAAGGGTTAATACGAGTAACTATTTCATAATTGCTTGTACTGGCAAGATCTGCAAATTCATCAGCCGATATGCCTGCGTCTAACAGAACTACTTCGTCGCGTATTCGAATATTTTTGATACGCGAGACATCAACTACAAGCATATCCATCGATACGCGGCCTATTATTTTTGCGCGCTTGCCGCGAATAATTACATATCCGATGCTTGAGAGTACTCGTGGATAGCCGTGCCAATATCCAACTGGTAAGACCGCAACTCGTGAAGGTTTATGAAGAGTTTCTGATAAGTCGTACCCTACCGATGAACCTGCCGGTAGATCTTTAATTTCAGTTATGACAGTTTTCCATGTAAGTGCGGGCACAAGGCGAAAATTTCGCTCAGCAAATGCTCGGACTTCGCGGCTTGGCCACAGACCATATAGCCCAATACCAATTCGCACCATATCAAAATGCGATGATGAAAATAAAATCGTACCGGCCGTTGCAGCTGCATGGCGTAATGGTTTAAATCCAGCTTTCGCAACACGATCAGCTATAGTCGTAAAAATATCTATTTGAGTTTGTGTGTCGCGCGGAAAGGCAGGATTTTTTGCTGCTGCAAAATGTGTATAAACCCCTTCAAAAAGTAAACAATTTTTTTTCTCTTTAAAATACTCGAGCACTCGTTCAATATCGTTTGGCATAAATCCTTGTCTATGCATGCCAGTATCTATTTTGATATGAGCCTTTAAAGGCTTGCGGACCGTACCTTGTTTTATAGCTTTATCAAGACTTTCAAAATTCGAGAGTGTAACACTAATATTATTTTGCGCGGCTTCAACATACCATTCAGGTAGTGTAGAGCCAAGCACTAAAATTGGCTTCTTAATACCCTCTCTTCTCAATGTTCGCGCCTCAACAATTGAGTCTACGCCAAACCAGCCGGCACCAAATTTATTAAGAGTTTTTGAAAAATCAACAATCGAGTGGCCGTAAGCGTTTGATTTTACTACCGCCATAAGCCGTGTTTTCTTAGGAATGAGACCTCGAAAAATGCGATAATTTTTACGCAAAGCACGCGCATCGACTTCTATCCATGTTCGTAATCCTGCCCGATCCATAAAATTAGAGTACCAGCGATAGTAGCTGGTTTCAATAAGATTTAGTTTGTCCACCCGGCAAGAATCGAACTTGCGACCATCTCCTTAAAAGGGAGCTGCTCTACCGACTGAGCTACGGGTGGAAATTAAAATGTAAAAATCATTATACCTTTATTTACCTCTTGACACAAGAAGTAACCCCAAAAGCGGAGCTGCCGCCCAAAATAAATACGCGGCTGATCCTGCAAATAACGACCTCGTCATAGGCGATATAACGATAATTCCTTTCAGCGATATTATTGCAAGCGTCCCCGACACGAATAATCCAACAGCCAAAAAACTCATTAAAAACGCTTGCCACCACTTGTACCCTACGCGCGAAAATACTTTTAACACCATCCTTTCAAGGATAATAAATACAGCAATCAAAAGAGCAAAATAAACTGTAATGTTTCGATACTGGCTTTTTGGCGCGATCATATATTCATCGAGAATTTTGAAAACAAGCGGACTTAAAAAAAGCCCTACGTACACAGCGAACAGAAATGAAAGGAGTTTCGATTTACCCCCAAGCGCACCCCATAAGAATCCTGCCCCCAAGAAAAATATTATCACCAGTATATCCATCGCAGGATTACCAATGACAGAAGCAAGCATTGAAGTATATTGTGCCATAGAGTTTAATTGCCTTCTTTTTGGAGTTCTGCAATTAAATTTTTAACAGCAGGTGAAAGTTTTTTTGGCATATTTATTTTTACCTCAGAAAGCAAGTCTCCTCGCCAACCATCTTCTCTTGGTACGCC
>CAYIZO010000089.1:0-3528 GCA_964368005.1 uncultured Candidatus Saccharibacteria bacterium | reverse complement strand
GGGGGGGGTGCAACTTTTGAAGACGCAATTATTGTTTCAGAAAAATTAGTAAAAGAAGATCGTTTTACATCAATCCATATTGAAGAATTTACCGTTGATGTTCGCGATACAAAACTTGGCGAAGAAATCACCACGCACGATATTCCAAATGTTGGCGAAGATAAATTAAAAGATCTTGATGAGGACGGTATTATTCGCGTTGGTGCAGAAGTTTGGCCGGGGGATATTTTGGTGGGAAAAATTTCTCCAAAAGGTGAATCTGATTTAACTCCAGAGGAACGATTGCTTCGAGCGATCTTTGGTGAAAAAGCAAAAGAAGTAAAAGACTCGTCACTTCGCATGCCTCATGGTAAGCATGGCCGTATTGTTGGGATTAAAATATTTTCACGCGAGAAAGGCGATAGACTTGAGACAGGTGTTATTAAGCGCATCCATGTGGAAGTAGCACAGCTTCGTAAAATATCGGTAGGTGATAAACTCGCAGGTCGTCATGGAAACAAAGGTGTTATTTCAAAAGTTCTTCCTGAACAAGACATGCCATATTTAGCAGATGGTACACCCGTAGATATTATTTTAAATCCGCTCGGTGTTGCATCTCGTATGAACCTTGGTCAAATCCTCGAAACGCATTTGGGATGGGCTGCCGATCGTCTTGGGTATCAAGCAATTTGTCCAGCATTTATTGATCCAACTGAGGCAGAAATTCGAGCAGAGCTCAAGAAAGCTGGCATCCCAGAGACTGGCAAGGTGCCTCTCTTTGATGGACGAACGGGTGAAAAATTTAGCCAAGATGTAACAGTCGGCGTAATTTATATGCTGAAACTTGTTCACATGGTTGAAGATAAGATCCATATGCGTTCTATCGGCTCGTATTCTCTTATTACTCAGCAACCACTTGGAGGAAAGGCTCAAGGCGGGGGGCAGCGTTTTGGAGAGATGGAAGTATGGGCTTTGGAAGCTTACGGTGCAGCACACACATTACAAGAAATTATTACAATTAAATCAGATGATATTTTAGGACGCGCCGCGATTTATGATGCAATTGTAAGAGGTGAAAAGTTAAAAAATCCACGGGTACCGGCGTCGTTCTATGTGTTAGTAAATGAACTCAAGGGTCTTGCGCTTAATGTTATTATTTCAGAGGCTGCTCCAAGTTATGAAGATGATGACGAGGAAGAGTCTGATGGCCGCGTGTCTCGTCGATCTCGCGAACGAACGGAGAAAATATAATTTATGGAAACACGAGCAAGTGATTTTGAATCGATTGTTTTGCGACTAGCGTCTCCGCAAGATATTTTGACATGGTCAAAAGGAGAAGTTACAAAACCGGAAACAATAAACTATAGAACACAGCGACCAGAGCGCGATGGGCTTTTCTGTGAAAAAATATTTGGCCCTACAAAAGATTTCGAGTGTTATTGTGGTAAATATCGACGAGTAAGATATAAGGGCATCGTATGTGATAAGTGCGGAGTTGAGGTAACGAAGGCACAGGTTCGTCGAGAGCGCATGGGTCATATTTCGCTCGCCGCTCCAGTATCTCATATTTGGTTTGTACGATCAGTCCCATCACGTATTGGATTGTTGCTTGATCTTTCAGCGATCGAGCTTGAGCGTGTTATATATTTTGCAGGTTTTATTGTTACAAAAGTGGATGAAAAAGCCCGTGAAGAAGTACTCCGCGACATCGAGCGCGAATTCAAACTAAAATCAAAAAATGCAAAAGATAAAGCAGTCTTGAAAGAGGCAACTGATCGCGCAAAGAGTGAACTTAAAAGCCTAAAAATTCATACAGTAGTTTCTGAGGTCGATTATCATCGACTTGCGGTTAAATATGCAAATGTGTTCGAGGCAGGTACTGGCGCAGAAGCACTTCGTGGGATTTGTGAAGCCATGAACATGACCGATCTTCGCGTTAGACTTGAGCACGAACTTGAAGATGCGTCTCCTTTAGCAAAGAAAAGACTATTGATTCGACTTCGTATGGTGAAGGGCATGGAGCGCGCGCGCGTGCGTCCAGAGTGGATGTTTTTAACTACTATTCCGGTTATTCCTCCTGATCTCCGCCCAATGGTACCTCTCGATGGAGGAAGGCACGCAAGCTCAGACGTTAATGACCTTTATAGGCGTGTTATTAATCGTAATAATCGACTGAAGAGACTTTATGAGTTAAAAGCTCCTGAGGTAATTACGCGCAATGAAAAGCGCATGCTGCAAGAAGCGGTAGACGCGCTTATTGATAATTCGATTAAGCGAGGAGCTGCTCCTGTCGCGTCACAAACACAGCGTCGTCCACTTCGCTCTCTTGCGGACATGTTAAAGGGTAAGCAGGGTCGTTTTCGTCAAAATCTTTTAGGTAAACGAGTCGATTATTCAGGCCGTTCGGTAATTGTGGTAGGCCCAGAATTAAAATTACATCAATGTGGTTTACCGAAGCACATGGCACTTGAGCTTTTCAAACCATTTGTTATTCATAAAATTATTGAACGAGAACTTGCTCATAATATTCGAGGAGCAAGTCGACTTATTGACGATGCGACCGCTGACATCTGGGCGATTCTCGAAGAAGTTATAAAGGGCAAGTATGTTCTTCTTAACCGCGCACCAACACTCCATCGCTTGGGCATCCAAGCATTTCAGCCGTTATTGATTGAGGGAAATGCTATTGAACTGCACCCTCTTGTTTGTTCTGCGTTTAACGCGGACTTTGACGGTGACCAGATGGCGGTACATGTGCCACTGACTGATGAAGCACAAAAAGAGGCAGCAGAAATTATTGCTTCGACAAAAAACTTATTGAAGCCGGGTTCTGGCGATGCGATAGCCGTTCCCTCGCTTGACATGGTTCTCGGTTGTTATTGGCTTACTCATATCAGTGCAGACGAAGGAGTAAAAGGTACGGGAAAGATTTTTTCTTCAAAAAATGAAGCTGTTCTCGCGCACGATATTGGCGATATAAATTTACGTGCAAAGGTAAAAATCTTTTCACACATGGAGCAAGGGGTTCCGCAATATCTTGAAACTTCTGTTGGGCGTATTATCTTTAACGCTGCTATGCCAAATGATTTCGGTTTCATTAACGATCAGCTATCAAAAAAGACACTTACAAAATTAGTTGGTAAATTGCTTCGTAGGTACGGTCAAGCGACGTTGCCGCCAATTCTCGATAAGATTAAATCAATCGGTTTTGAATATATGACCAAGTCGGGTATTAGCTGGGGGATGGGGGATCTTATTGTGCCTAGCGAGAAACCTCTTATTATTGCGAAAGCAAACGAAGATGCAGCAGTTGTCGAAGACCAGTTTGGCAATGGTTTGCTGACTGAAGAAGAGCGCTATCAGAAGGTTGTTGAAATATGGTCTCGTGTAAAATTGGAAGTTTCTTCAATGTTACCTAAAACACTTGATCGCGAGGGTCCAGTTTTTTCTATGATTGATGCGGGTGCTCGTGGTTCTTGGGATTCCGTCACACAAATGGCAGGAATGAAGGGTCTTATGCGTAACCCAGTCGGCCGTATTATTGAGTTG
>CAYIZO010000088.1:0-3538 GCA_964368005.1 uncultured Candidatus Saccharibacteria bacterium | reverse complement strand
TTTTGCTTTGCTGTTTTTCAAGATAGAAATATTGGCCATCGTAATGCCGACTTTCTCTGCGAGCGCGGTGACGCTCATCTTCCGTTTCGCCAACATGACGTCAATGTTAGTTATGATTGCCATATTTTTTAATTAAACAGTTAGGTCGTTTTCAGACTTTATATCCACAGCACTTTGTAAAAGTTTTTTAAACACGGCCGCGGCAGTGGCGATTACGATTGAAACGAAAGTTATGGCAATACCCATAGCCACACCACCCGCGATGTCATCTTCGGGGCGAACTATAAATAGGTAGGCTACTGCTGGTACAGTAAAAGCGACAATGGTTATCGCGCAGTATTTTATGATCCGTAAAGCCCTCACGGAGTTTAATGAGAATACCTTATTTTGTCCGATATATCTGAGTAGTGTAAATGCTTGATACAATGCTACAAAAAAAGCGATGGACACTGTATATGCGTACGCCAAGAATGGATCATTGAAATATATCTGAAAGAGGGTAGCGTGAGCGTTTCTTCCCTCAAAGTGTGGTTCTAAAAGTAAAAAGGCAAGAGCGCCGACGCCTATGAGCACAATGACTACCTGAAGAAATATTATTGAACTTTTTTTCATAGGTGATTCTTATAAATTATTTATATATACATCCTAACTTAGTACTTATCGTTTGTCAATATATATTTATTGTTATTTATAACCATGTGATTTATAAGGGTGATTTTGGGCGTATATTAAATGGGAGAGTATAATAAACATATGAAAAAGAAGCCGCATGTTGGTATAGCGCTGAGCGGCGGAGCGGCTCTGGGGCTAGCTCACCTCGGAGTATTGCATTCGCTCAAAGATCATGGCATTTCCCTAAGCAGTATTGCGGGAACAAGTGCCGGTTCGATCGCTGCTGCATGCCATGCGTTTGCTGTACCAGAAGAAAAAATCACTGAAAAGATAAACGAATTGTCTTGGAGGGCGATTACCAAAGTTTCTCCTTCAAGATTTGGTTTTTTTTCTAACGAAAAACTTGGTGAAATCCTCGAGAGCATTTTTGGCAGACCGAATATTGAAGATGCGTCCATCCCGCTCGCAATTGTAGCAGTCGATATTTCCACAGGAGAGAAAGTTGTATTCCGAAAAGGCAGCCTTATCCCTGCACTTCTTGCGAGTTCCGCAGTTCCTGCGATATTTTCTCCCGTTAGTTTTGATGGGCGCATGCTTCTTGACGGTGGCTTGCTCGAGTTACTCCCAGTTTCAGAGCTCGATGATATGGGCGCGGAAATAAAGATCGGTGTAAATGTGATGAAGAAATACTCTCATACTCCGCCAAGAAACTGGTTTGACATCGTAGATAAATCAAATCAGCTGCTGTACCGGGCGCAATTCGATACTCTTGCGAAAGACGCAATATACATCGAACCCAATCTAGACGCATTTACCGGCTCTGATTTTACAAAATATCGCGAGTTGATATCTGAAGGGTATCGCGCTACCACTTTGAAAATAGATGAAATTCAAAAAAGGATGTCTAGTAAAGACTCGCCCTTTCAGAAAATTTTTAAATGGATAAAACCATAATAATAAAAGATGCTCGTGTAGTGTATGCTGTTTAATATAAGAGGTAATAAGTTTTTAGGTATTGAATTTGCAAGGTTATAAGTTGCCCATAGTGTAGAGTCGTTTATAATAAAAATAAATAATTGCCAAGAAATATGCCAAAAAATAAATTAACTATACAGTATCTTGCTAAAAACTTTTCTATTGTTATCGGATTGGTTTTAATTTGGCGTGGAGTCTGGTATGTTCTTGATACAATGGACTTGTTAATTTTTGGTGGCAGTCATATGTGGACGGCTATAGGGGGTATTTTGGTCGGGTTGATTATTTTATATTTGCCCGATAAGGATCTAAAGGAAATTGAAAAATTATAAGCGCATAACAGTTTTTGTGATATATTTTATCTATGAAGAAGCAAGTTGTCGTTATACACGGGGGTGATAGTTTTTCTACGTATGAGGAATACATTTCTTTTTTGAAGGATTTTGAAGTTGATCTAGAGTATTTTAAAAAAAGAAAATGGAAAGATTCTTTACAAGAAAAGCTTGGGAGCGCTTTTGAAGTTATTGCGCCACAAATGCCAAACAAATTTAACGCCAAATATCTTGAGTGGAAAATTTGGTTTGAAAAGTTGTCGGGGGTTTTAAATGAAGAAGTAATACTTGTCGGGCATTCGCTTGGTGGGGCATTTCTTGCAAAGTATTTGAGCGAAAATCAATTTTCTAAAATTATTCAGGCGACATTTCTTGTGTCAGCTCCGTATAGCATTGATGGAAATCGTGCACTTGTTGAGTTCATCCCGCCCAGTTCGCTAAAAAATCTTGAACAACATGGTGGAAAAATATTTTTGTATCATAGTAAAGATGATCCTATTGTTCCGTTTTCAGAGTATGAAATATACAAAAAAGCTTTACCAAAAGCTGAAGTAAGAGTATTCGAGGACAGGGGGCATTTTAGCAGTGAAGAATTTCCAGAAATTATTCAGGATATTTTGAGTTTATCTTGAACATTTTCTTGTATAGCAAGCTTAGTGTACATTTTTAGTATAAGAGGTTAATCTAGATATAGTATTTATGCCTATGGTATAGTATAGAGTACATTTTTATTAATAATTTTTTATTTAATTTATGGATCAAACTCCTGAAGAAGTATCAACAATATCTGAGCAAGAGCAGCCCGTAGCAGAAGTAAAAAAGTTTAGCCCGATTAATAAAAAAACTGCAATTATACTTGCGGTGCTTATTGTTATCGGAGCGGTCGGGTTTACATACAAAGGGTTGCTTGTTGCGGCGACGGTTAATGGTTCGCCTGTCAGTAGGCTTGCACTTATTGCGCAACTTGAAAGCGAATCAGGCAAGGCAGCGCTTAACGCAATAATCACTCAAAAACTTATTGACGAAGAAGCTCAGAAGAAGTCAATTTCCGTGGGCGATGAAGTAGTTAACGAAGAAATTAAAAAAATTGAAGCGCAATTACAAGCTCAGGGCGAGACATTAGCTGGAGCGCTCGCATCACAAAATCTCACCGAAGTTGATTTGCGCAAACAATTAGCAAGTCGAAAAAGATTAGAGCAACTACTTGCTGACAAAACTCAAGTATCTGATGAAGAGATCAAGCAGTTTATTCTAGAAAACAAAGTTACAATTCCGAAAGGCCAAGAAGCTGAATATAACGATCAAATAAAAGCTCAAATAAAACAGCAAAAGTTTTCCGAGGCCGCAGGGGCGTTCATCGACGCGCTAAAAGCACAGGCAAAAATTAATTACTACGTAAATTATTAGAATAAGATATCGTGGCAGAGTCAAAGACGGTCATCGTTGCATCGACAAACCCAGTGAAAGTTGAGGTGGCGCGGCGAGCTTTTGCGGCTGTATTTCCACAAGAAGAATTTGTTTTCAAGGAGGTAAAATCACAGTCTGGTGTGCCCGATCAGCCGATTGGAGAACAAACACGAGAGGGTGCTAAGAATCGCCTCGCTTTTATACAGCAGGAG
>CAYIZO010000087.1:2523-3614 GCA_964368005.1 uncultured Candidatus Saccharibacteria bacterium | reverse complement strand
GTCACTGAAAGCTCAGCGCTTCTGAAATAAAACACGAGAAAAACACTCAGCATGCCACCAAAGAAAAACTGCAATAAGGTAAGCAGCCAAAAATGCACTCGCGCGGAATTCCTAATATGCCCTAACTCATTGTGCCAGAAATTAATCAACAGAATACAAACCCCTACGCCAACAAGGTGCATGCCCACCCATAAGTTTTCCCAAAGTAAATCGACTCGCCTGAGGGTAAGCGAGTCAATGATAAACCCCCCTACAAGCGCCATCGAAGATATTGGCCGCTCGTTACGCATATACCACTGACGTGTTTGCGAAAATATCTGCATATATTTATAATCTCACAAAAAAAGCTCTTCGGAAACCGGAAAGCTTTTTTTTGAAGTGTTTTACTTTTTCTTTGGTTTCTTGGGTGCTGCTACTTTTTTTGCAATCTTCTTTGCTATCTTTTCAGTAGTTGAACTGACAGTGACAGCTTTTTCAGCCTCTTTTTTGACTGGTTCAGGCGCTGGAGCCTTCGCCGCAAGAAGACTTATAATCTTATCGAGTTTTGCATTGAGCGCCTCAAAATGTTTAGAATGATTTCCTGAATTGTTATTTGAATCTGAAAATTTGCGCTCGCTACGGTTATCATCATGCTTTTGGTCAGTAGTCACCACCCCCTTGTCATAACAATCTTTACAATAGGTTGGTCGGCCTCCTGATGGTAAAAATGGTACTTCACATTTTTTGCCGCAATTGCTACAGGTAGCAGAGTACATACGGCGCTCTTCAAAATTACCTCGGCCTGAATCGCGTCGATCAAAATTGCGCTCACCGTCTCTTTGCGGCATCGAATCACGCTCTTTTTCGAAACAATCACTGCAAAAAATCGGTCGTGCACCAGTTGGCCTAAATGGCACTTGGCAACGCTTACCGCACTTACTGCATACTGCGTCATGCATTTGAGGTTGGCCGTCACGCCCGCCAAAATTCTTTTTGCCGAACCTTCCGCCACCACCCATTTTACTTCTGTTGAAATTAGCCATATGTATAGTGGATAAATTGTATACTATTTTAAATAAAAAAGCAAGGGGTGCCTGAACAGCCCCTTTACT
>CAYIZO010000087.1:0-2423 GCA_964368005.1 uncultured Candidatus Saccharibacteria bacterium | reverse complement strand
AATTGTATACTATTTTAAATAAAAAAGCAAGGGGTGCCTGAACAGCCCCTTTACTGGGGTACAGTAAATGTACTTGACATTGAGTATAAAAAATGCTATAAAAGTTCTTAGAGCACCTCAAATCTTACCCGGAGGGTACATGAAAAACGATCTGCGATGCATTGTGGCACTTCTGCTTCTCATCGTCGGGACAATCTCCTACGAGCACGCAAAGTGGACTGCGCCGAATCCGCACCAAGTCTGCGAAGAAAAGCAGACCGAAGCCGAGCGCAAGCAGTGCCACGATATCGTGGGATTCGCTCTCGCAGCCGGCTGGTAAATCGGCCCACCCCACGCCTCAAGGCCTACATCACGAGTGATGTAGGCCTTTTCATTTTTTATAAAACTAAATGCGGAAAATTATTTTACAAAGGTGCCGGCATCGAGCTCCGCAAATGCCCGTGTAAGTTCTTCTTGAGTATTCATCACAACCGGACCATGCCACGCTACTGGCTCACCGATGGGTTTACCCGCTATAACCAAAAAACGCGTGGGACCATTTGGTGCAAAAATTTCTATACTCGCTCCATTTGATAAAAGAGCTACCATGCCCGCAGTAAGTTGCTGTAGTGGTGAAGAAACCCCAGCTATACCATCAAAGACATATACAAGCGCTGTGTCAGTATCAGAAAATTCACATAAAAACTTTTTATTCGCGTCCAACATCACATCGAGATACATCGGGCTTACCATAAGATCAGACACGGGGCCCAAAGTTCCCTGCCAAGAACCCGCAATAATTTTTACATGCGCGCCATCGTGATCAATATTTGGAATTTGCGCAGGCAAAATATCTTGATAGCGCGGTGGCATCATTTTATTTATTTTTGGAAGATTAACCCACAATTGAAACCCGGTGAGTGGCACTCGCTCAGGGTTTGGCATTTCTTGATGCACAATACCGCTACCCGCCGTCATCCACTGCACAGCGCCCGCGCCCACCACGCCGGCATTGCCCATACTATCTTGGTGGCGTACTTCGCCCTCCAGCATATATGTGACGGTTTCAATACCACGATGTGGATGCCACGGAAAACCTGCAATGTAATCTGCAGGATTTTTTGAACTAAAATCATCAAGCATCAAAAATGGATCAAACTGCGGAACCTCACCCTGCCCAAACGCACGATGCAAATGTACGCCGGCACCCTCGATGGTCGGCTTCACTCGAAATGTTTTTTTAATTGTTCGTGCAGACATAGAAACCTATGATTTTATTAAAACAACTTTACAATGCGATAAGAATCGCCCCAATAGAGACAAGGCCAGCGCCAATTGCCTTTTGCCACGTAAACGCTTCCCCTAAAAAAAGAATTGCGAGCGCAACCGCAAACACAATACTCGTACGATCAATCGCCACCACGCCTGATACTTTTCCGACTTTGATAGCAAAAAAATAAAAAAGCCACGACAATGCCCCCGCAACGCCTGAGAGCACAATAAATGTAATTGCTTTTTTGTCGAAATTATTTAACAAAGAAAATTTGCCAAGCGCGAGCGATACCCCCACCAAGAAAAGTGCCATAACAATCGAGCGAACGGTCGTCGCGAGCGTCGAATCAATATCTTTAAGACCAATCTTTCCAAATATTGCAACGAGTGCTGCAAACACGGCAGATAATAAAGCGTAAGTACTCCAGTGCATATATTATTTTGCGTTTGGGTCAGCCTGGTGAATACCGAAGGTATTGCCTTCACAATCAAGAAAATATCCCTGCCACGCCATACCTGCGAGTGCAAATTTTGGCATCGCAACTTTGCCGCCAGCTACTTCTATCTTACGAGCAATATCATCATAATTATCTACCTGCATCGTACAAACAAATGCATTTGTACCGCATTCCATCGGTGGTGTACTCGCAGGACGCTTAAGCAAGCCTCCATTGATCCCTGGCTCTTTACTATCTTTTTCGGCCGTCATAATCATCCAATATTCTTTTTCACCCCATCGTTCGAAGCTCCATCCAAACACATCCTTATAAAATTTTATGGCGCGATCGGGATTCTCAGCCTGTATCTCAAAATGTACAACTCTGTTCATATTTTTTATTTTACTTGTATAGTACTACTAGCCAGTCTACTACAAAAAAAGCCAATTGTGAAAACTCGTGTGGCGGTCTGCCGTACTCACGCCATGTGCGTCTATACCGAGATAGTGAGCAGTAAACACCGACCTTGGTACATGAAACGACTGCGTTGAAATAAGAATTGATGATACGCGGAAAATGATCTTCATACAACTAATACTATTTTAAAAAGTCCACTGAGCGCCTACGATCTTTCTCAATATATACTCTCAACCTGTCACATCCGATCAACTTCAAAAATCATTATAGAAAAATCCCTCCGCGCCAAATATGCGTCGTGAGCGATGTTAGATCGGA
>CAYIZO010000086.1:3250-3719 GCA_964368005.1 uncultured Candidatus Saccharibacteria bacterium | reverse complement strand
CAGACGTGTGCTCTTCCGATCTTTATGTATTATGCCTTGGTCTTTCCGCAACAGAATTGAATTTGGATCGTGGCAACTTTCTGATGTATTTGTGCGCAACTCTTTTACTTATAATGCCCCGTTATTTATGGCTTACCAGCAGAATGTATCTGAAGATGTAGCGCGCTCATTTTTAAAAAATGAACTTCAACAAAGACTTGGCATTGTCATCCATGATATGACACTCGCGAATGCAAAAAAAGTATCAAATATATATATGCCGTATATACAAGAGCATCCGGTATTGTTTATAAAATTCTATTTTATAAAAGCTGTGCCATTCTTCTTTACTGATGGGATTACAGATGTCAGTGCAAAACTTGGCGTTACCAAAGAGCATGATAGTAATCTCAGCACATTAATTTTAAGTCGTCAGTGGCAAGGGCTTAGAAGAAGTATTTTTGCGATGGAAGGCGTTAATATTTAATTT
>CAYIZO010000086.1:0-3240 GCA_964368005.1 uncultured Candidatus Saccharibacteria bacterium | reverse complement strand
TTGGCTCTATTATTTGGTCGAGCATTAGTATACTTATGGTTATAGCAATCGTAAGTGCGTATTGGGTGGCAGATAAATTTCGCTTTCATCTTATATTTTTATTTATACTGATCATGTATACTGCGGCACTTAGCGGTGTTGTCGTAAACTATCGTTTAAGATACCCCGTTAGTCCTCTTATGATTGGATTGGCTGTTATTGGGGTTTGTTGTGTTGTTAATATACTGAGAGGCAATAATTTGAAGCGATCATTTCCTTTTATACAATAAAAGGTCATTGTTTATGAGAGTTTCTTGGTAGTATTTTTTTACTGTTTCTTGATGTCCAGTATCGAAGTTGTACATATATGTCGGGAGTAGTTCTGGCGCGTTTTCGAGAGGGTTTTTGCCCGCATAAGTATTTCCGCCAATGTGGAGAATTTGATATTTACGGTTACCAGGGATAAGGGCTGCGACTGTTGGTGTATCGATAAAACCAATTGTACTTTCTGGCTCGCGCAAGAGAAGCTCATTTATAGTATTAGCTTCACGCATTGGGTTGGGACGCGAAAAAATATTTGAAAAGAAAAGGTATTGAATGCTTTGCAACGTTGCGATGGTGATGATGAGGCTAGCAAGTGAGCTCGAGAGAATATTAGTTTTCTTATGATGACTGGAAAGGGTTTTGAGTGCAAATGGGAAAACCATTAAAATAAGAATTTCAATCGCAAGTAAGTATCTATTCCAGCCTGGGCTTCGTAAGAAAACGACCGTTTGGAGAATTGTATAGTTACCAATAAAAATAAATATCATTTTTTGTTTGTCAGTAAGTATTTTTTTACGGTATGCAGCGATAAGAATGCCACCAAGAGCTGCAAAGTAGACGATTGAACTAGATGTAGCGATCTCGAGGAGGCTCGCAGGAAGTTGCTCGAGGAGAGAAGCTTTATTAATTGGGTTGCGATAAAAATTAATGAGCGGGGTGAGTCCCGAAATGTTGTAAGGGTGAGGCAAGAGTAGTGCGAGCCATACTATACCTACAAGCAGTGCTCCGAGAGAGGTTTTAAGAGTTGGAATAAAAAAATTTTTTTTGTATAGAATGAGGAGTGAAAATATAATTGCAGGAAGAGCCATGTGGTACAGAGAAGTTTTTGTTACAAGTGCGAGGCCTAAGAGTGCTCCGCCTTGAATATATTTATTTTTTTCAATAATGTACCAAAGCCCACAAAGTAGGAAAACAAATCCAGGGATATCTCCTGTCGCAGTACGACCATTCGCATAAAATGGAGCAAATGTAGTTATAAGAAGTGTTGCCAAGAGTGCCAGATCTTGTCCAAAAAAATTTTTTACAAATAAAAAGATAGCAACAATAACAATAGTGAGCCATATGAGCATATAAACGCGTGCTTGAGTGATTCCTACCCCAAAGATTTTAAAGACGCCAGCAAGAGGAATAGTGAGAGGGAATCCGTTTGCGTTGAGTGCGATGGCGATTCCTGATGTGGTATGAGGCTCTGCTGTTATATCCAGTTTTCCGGTTTCTAAAAAAGTATGAGCAGTCTCGATTCCGAAAGCTTCATCCCACCAGTATTTTGGAGTTGAGGTAAAGTGTCCAGCAGGGCTCCAGAGTGAAAAGAAGACCGCTGTAAATGCAATCAGGCTAAAAAAAAGCTTTGTTTTGTAAATTGACATAAGTCCAGTTTTCTTATAAAGTTTAATGTACATTACGCGAGAGATGCTTACAAGGATTTCTACATTTGAGCGCATACTGCTATGGAGTATTCATATAGGTCTTTTTTTGTTGCTTGCAACACCTCTTGTACTTTTTCAGAACTTATTTTTTCCATATATAACAGGTAAGAATTTTTATTTTCGAGTACTTGTTGAAATAGTGTTTGGTGCTTGGGTGACGCTTGCTCTTTTTGTTCCAAAATATCGCTTAAGAGGTAGCACTGTTTTTTATGCGTTGATTTCATTTGTTGGCGTGTTGACGCTTTCTTCTCTTTTTGGTGTAGATCCATATCATAGTTTTTGGTCAAATTTTGAAAGAATGGAGGGGTTGGTAACTCACTTACATTTATTAGCTTTTTTTACAGTGTTAGCGAGCACATTGAAGACTAAAAAAGAATGGTTTTACTTTTTTAATACATCGGTTGCAGTTAGTGCTGTTGTTGCTGCGTGGGGATTTTTGCAATCAGTCGGCATATTAAAAATTATTGGAGAAGCTCGACCATACGCGTCGCTGGGTAACTCTATTTATCTTGCAGTGTACGTGATATTCCACTTTTTTATTATCGCTGCATTGGCGTATCTTGTTCGAAATACGACCGCGCGGGTTGCTTATGGGGGGGTGTTCTTGCTCGAGTTATATGTGTTTACTACTGCCGTAAGTAGAGGGGCGACTATAGGTTTGGCTGCAGGTTTTATGTTTGTATCTTTCGGGTTGTTATTTGCTCGAAAGAATCGTTCCTTGCAGATAGGCGCGATAGCGCTTTTATTGTTGTTCGGGTTTATAGGGTCTGTAATTGTCTTTACTCCACAGAGTGCGTTTGTCCAACGATATGAACTATTATCTCGTTTTGCTTCTGTAGTAACAAAGGGTTTATCTCAAGATCCTCGTATTATGATTTGGGGGATGGCTTGGAATGCGTTTTTAGAGCGTCCGATTTTAGGGGGGGGTCCCGAGAATTTCATTGTTCCGTACGCAAAATATTATAATCCTAATTTATTTGGCAATGAGCCATGGTTTGATCGCACCCATAACATGCTTCTCGAGTGGTTGGTTGCGGCAGGTTTAGTCGGATTTTTAGCGTATCTAAGTATTTTTGCAGCCGTAACATATTCACTCGTAGTACTTGTTAAAAAGAAGCATCTTGATGTTGTTGTGGCGCTTTTGATTGGAGGTTTGTTTACCGCATATATTATTCAAAATATTTTTGTGTTTGATAATATTGTTACGTATATTATGGTTATCGTCATGCTTTCTTATATTCATGCTTTAAGCATAGATGCTAGGCCAGCGCATGCTCCGTGGAAGGTGTCAGTGCCGGCTGCCGCTATGGGGTCTGCGTTGATGTGTGTAGCTCTCGTGCTATTTATTTATTTTATAAACATCAAACCTAGTATTGCATCGGCTAAACTTATTAACGCACTACAAATGCTCGGAGAGCGAAAGACGGTTGAAGAAGTTATTGCTGGGTTTGATAGCGCGCTTTCATATCACACATTTGGAGATAATGAAATTCGTGAACGGCTTGCCGAG
>CAYIZO010000085.1:0-3744 GCA_964368005.1 uncultured Candidatus Saccharibacteria bacterium | reverse complement strand
CCGACGCGCTTCCGATCTGATGGCCCTAATAGCGAGGATCTTATATTAAAAGTTCCCGTCGGTACCGTTATACACAACATTACTACGGGAGTTGACCAAGAAATAATACATATCAATGAACGAATTACTATTGCAAAAGGTGGCTATGGAGGAAAAGGAAATTTTTTGTTTAGATCGAGTAGAAATACTACTCCCATGCAATCGCAGCCTGGACTTCCCGGCGAAGAATACTCACTTCGTCTTGAATTAAAACTTATCGCAGACGTAGGGTTCGTTGGACTCCCTAATGTCGGCAAATCAAGTTTTCTCAATGAGATCACTCGAGCTGAAAGTAAAGTCGCCAATTATAAATTTACAACACTTGAACCAAACCTTGGAGTATATTTTGATTTAGTTTTAGCTGACATCCCCGGCCTTATTGAAGGAGCTTCCAGTGGCAAGGGGCTTGGTATAAAATTTCTTCGCCATGTCGAGCGCACAAAAATATTTTTTCACTTTATTGCTGCTGACTCCCCGCGTCCGGCGACTGATTACAAAACTATTCGCAAAGAACTTGGGATTTATAACGAAGCGCTACTTAAAAAACCTGAATATATCATCGTAAGTCGTAGCGATACTGTCTCACCTGCAGTACTTAAAAAAATAGTTACGACACTAAAACGAAGCAATAAAAAAGTGCTCGCGCTTTCAATTTACGATCTCGACAGTATCAAAAAGATAGAAAAAATTCTCGCAGCTCTTATCCGCGAGAAACACTCAAAGGCAAACTAAAGCTAAAACGTGAGCCTTTCCCCAACTCCGAACGAAATGAAACTTTGCCGTTCATTTTTTCAACAAGTTCGCGTGTAATAAATAGCCCTAAGCCCGTACCAATAATGTTTTTAATTTCTTTTGTTTCTGACCGAAAGAATTTTTCAAACATATGTTGCTGATCTTCCGACGACATCCCAAAACCACTATCTTCCACATGTGTTAGTAAAGTATCGCCCACGCGCTCATGGTATATTTTTATCCACCCACCTGCATGATTATATTTAATTGCATTTGAGATAAAATTCATTGCGACTTCTTTTACACGACTAGGATCCATAAGAACGGCAGGAGCATTTGGTAATGCTTCATATGAAAGAGTTATACTTTTCTCTTTCGCAAGTGGTTCGGCTTCAGTCGTAATCGCCTGTATTGCCGGAGCAATGTCTTGAGCAGAAACTTCAACCTTAAGTCGACCAGCATCATTTCGCGCAATCTCTAAAATATCATTTACAAGCTGTACAAGACGATCGTTTGCTTGCTTAATTTTTTCAAGAGTATCACGAAGTGCTTCCGGAACTGCGCCCAATGTACCATCAAGCACCAACGAAAGAGACCATTTTGTAGCAGTCACTGGGGTACGAAGCTCATGAGCCGCGATAAACACAAATTCTTTTTGAAGTTCTTTGAGTCGCTTGAGCCCTTCCGTCATACGATTAAACGCACTACCAAGCTCTTCTAGTTCATCTCCTGTTTTAATAACAATCTTGGTCTCAAAGTTACCTTTTTCAATTTCTGCAGCATGCGCTTCAAGATCATGAATAGGCTTAACTATACGCCCCGAAAAAAGAGGAGCGAGTAATAAAACAAT
Source organism: uncultured Candidatus Saccharibacteria bacterium (assembly GCA_964368005.1). Taxonomy (GTDB): domain Bacteria; phylum Patescibacteriota; class Minisyncoccia; order Ryanbacterales; family GWA2-47-10b; genus JBBTUF01. The sequence continues at coordinate 2,123 of CAYIZO010000085.1, read as the reverse complement.
TATGATGCTCCCCACCAATACCCCTAGCATCTGATTTCGAATTGCCTGGATAACAATGTCGGCATCATCGCGCGGCCATTCAACAAATAATCCCCACCCAAGACCCTCGACTGCAGCGCCGGCCCCAATAACCACCTCTCCATTTAAAAAACTATTATATCGATCCGTTTTTTGAAAACCATTAAATTTTTCTCCAACGAGCACCTGACGAACACGCGAAGACTCTACCAAACTACTGCCAGCAACAAACTGGTCAGCGTTAGATACATCACCACGAGCCAATAGTCGTCCAAGATTATCGACAAGCACCATATAGCCGCGCCGACCTATGTGTACAGCTTCAACTGATCGCACAAGGTTATCTGGACTTTGAATACTATCAAGATTTATATCAGCAAGAATAATATTGTTGGTCATGGTGCCGTTTTCTCCTCTTATCGGCGCTGCAATTAAAACTCGTGGCCCTGAGACAAGATGACGCACGGGGCCTATATAACGGCCCTTATCTTTTACTGATTGAACATATGGAAGTTTTACAAAATTATTTTCCTCAATTGAAATATTCATTTCTTCACCGCGAACTACCCTATTAATTATTTGATTAGTTTGAGAGTCAACAATACGAACATCTTCAAATGCTGCATTGGCGGCTAACAATTCCTCAAGAACGAGATCAAGATTAACACCACCGTGCAATTCGAGCGCTTTAAATGAATCAGCAAAAAACTTTTGAATTTCAGAAAGTTTTTGATTGAGCATCTGCACCTCAAGATTTGATACATCACGGCTATGCGACTGATCGATGAGGTATAGTGAGACAACACCCAAAAAAAGCATTGGGCAAAACGCAAGCGCAATAAAATAAATTAATAATTTATCTTGTATACGATGTATCTTCATTATTGATCATATTGTACGCCTCTAAGAAGTTATTATGAAATGAATAACTCACATATAATCGAGCAACCGATCATACTGTATAAAATCAAATAACCAAAAACCATATGTCACCAAAATCCCCATTTTACCAAGAAACAGCAAGCCGCCTATAAATATAAGGAACAACCCGCCAACAATATTAACGTATTTGAGGGCCTTTTCCATATGAGCGACAATACTGATCGCTCGACCATACAAAAATGCAATCATTAAAAACGGAAGCATAAGCCCTAAAGAAAAAACACCAAGAAGACTAGCCCCCGAGGCAACAGTCGAAGTAGAAGCCGCAAGCAACAATATAGACCCCAAGATTGGCCCCACACAGGGAGTCCAACCTGCCGCGAATATAGCCCCTAACAACAATGAACTAAATACATTCCCTACCCTTAACGCTTTGGGCGTTTGTATTCTTTTTTCAGTCTCAAAATATGGCACTTTTAAAACGCCGACCATAAAAAGCCCAAAAATAATTATAAGAGCTCCCCCAACTTTTGAAAGCAATATGCGATATGGTGCCAACGAATACCCGAGAGCGCCAAACACCGCACCAAAAAATATAAAAATAATGCTAAACCCAAGAGTAAAAAATAATCCATTCAAAAAAACTGCTTTCTGGGTCTTGCTCCCACTTATAAAACCCAGATACCCTGGCACAAGCGGCAACGTACACGGAGCAAAAAACGTAAGTACCCCCGCAATAAATGCAGAAACTACATAACCTGCCGTCATATTAAATAGAATTTTTTTGCGGGCGCTTACTCCAAATAAAAATATAGAGCATGTCTACAATTGCTAGCGTATTTAAAAACAATAACGCTACAAACCAAATGCGATCCTCTCGCCGTGCAGCACGCCAAAGCGCCGTAATTTTCCATGGCAATTCCCATGCGATTATTGCCATTAAAATCCACGGATGATTGATTAGATATACTGAAGCCTGCTCGATCGTCATATACAATATTGTACTTGTGTTTATATAAAAGTCGAGTATAAAAAAGCCGGCATCGCGTACGATACCGGCCTCTGCCCCGCTTAGGCGGCTTTCCTGCGTCTCCGGCGGTTGCCCTGAAAATTGAAAGCTTTGCGAATCTGCCCCTTGCCTACTTGAACAAAGACCAAAAAACGCAAATCAAGATCTATCGCGCTCGCTTGAAACTGTCTGACAAGCGCGTAAGACAGGCTCA
>CAYIZO010000084.1:0-3771 GCA_964368005.1 uncultured Candidatus Saccharibacteria bacterium | reverse complement strand
GATTAAATTTCTTTGCAAATTCAAAATCGCGCTCATCATGAGCTGGTACAGCCATGATAGCGCCCGTACCATACCCTGAAAGCACATAGTCGCTTATCCATAAAGGAATTCGTTCATTATTGGAACTATTGATTGCAGAAATTCCAGAGAAGATCCCTGTCTTCTCTTTCGATTCCTCATTTCGCTTTGCAAGACTATTTTGTATATATTCACGAACCTCCTCAGACGCTTGCCAACCAACATCAATCCAAAACTTTGCAAGTTCAGGTGAAATCGCAATAAATGTCGCACCAAACAATGTATCAGGTCGCGTGGTAAAAATATCTACAAAATGCCTCCCATCTTCCTGCCCTAGAAGATCGACAAGTAAAATTCGAATGCGCGCACCCTCTGACTTTCCAATCCAGTTTCTTTGAGCAGATTTAATATTCTCAGACCAGTCAATTGAATCAAGACCGTTGAGTAACCTTTCTGCATAGTCAGTAATCTTAAAAAACCATTGCTCAAGATCTTTTTTTATAACAGTCGTACTACACCGCTCACACGAGCCAGAAATAACCTGCTCGTCAGCAAGAACAGTCAAACAATTTGGACACCAATTAACACTCGCCTTCTTTCTGTACGCGAGACCCTTTTTAAACATTTGAATAAAAATCCACTGGGTCCACCGGTAATACTCTGGGTCATATGTCTCAAGCTTTTCTTCCCACGCGAAACTATTACCAATCTCTTCAAGTTGACGATAAAATTTTTTTTCAGTTTTTTTTGAGAGCTTTGCAGGATGTTCCCCTATTTTTATCGCATAATTTTCTGAGTTAATGCCGAAGCCATCAAGTCCGATTGGTTCAAATACATCACACCCCTGCATACGTTTAAATCGCCCATATATATCTACCCCCGTAAACGTGCGCACTCCTCCGATATGTAACCCCTCTGCAGACGGGTACGGAAACATCATTAAATTATAAAATGGCTTTTTTGCGCTCGCTAAATCAGGCTCATATGTCTTCTCATCAAGCCACTCTGCCCGCCATTTTTTCTCAACTCTCTGAAAATTATACTTCATTTACCTTTTAGTCTACGCCAAAAGTGATTGCGCCGCAACGAAGTCTTGAAAAGTTTAAACAATAAAAAAACGCTCAGATCTTACACTGAGCGCTCTCGCCTAAACTCTCGCGAGCATACTTTCAATTGCTCTGCGCGCAGTTTCTGCGAGCTTTGGCACATCTTCTCGAGGAACTCCAACAACTTCAATTTTTTCTCCAAGTTCAACTCGTATCACTGCATCGCGCTTTAGACGCAAAAGTGAGCCTTTCGGCAATGCCTCGAATGCGCCTAAGATTGCGACTGGTATAATCGGTATGCCAGTTTCGCGGGCGATAGCAAATGCGCCACTTTTAAATCTACCAAGCTTCCCTGTGCGCGTCCGCGTCCCCTCGACAAAAAAAACAAGATTCATGTTTGGACATTGCTGCACGCCATCTCTCACTGCTTGCATTGCTTGAGCATGATCTTTACGATCAATAATTATTTGAGCACTGTTTTTTGCCGCAGTACCGATAATCGGGTACCACAAGACTTCCTTCTTGCAAACATAGCGACAGTTTCGTAATACAGAAACGAGTACCAGAGGGTCAATCACACTTTGATGATTTGATACAAAAATATGTGGGCGCGACCTGTCAATCCGTTCACTTCCGACCACCACAAGGCGTATGCCTCCTCGTTTCAAAATCCATCGCGCCCAAAGCATACTACCCGCGCGCCAGATAAACTGGCTTCGATACTGCGGAGAATGCTGTCGAGCGGTATTATCATATGAACACGGCGAAGCATACTTCCGAAGCCTCTTAATCAGAGGCTTGCCGACTAGCCAAGTACGAGCAAAAGCGCCGAGAACGATTGCTGTATTTTTTGATGAACGAATCGGGTGAGCAATGAACTGCCACAGCGTCCAAACAAGATATTTTGGGGTAGATAGGATCCACAACACATTGCGTAGCAAGCGCATTGTTCTCTCCTTTCGTTATAAATAAAAGAAAAATCCACTCACACATTAGTAGATAGATAACGCCCTGTCAATTTGTCTATTATTTACAACTTAAACAATACACGAGCGTTTTGAGTTGTAGCGTGAGCTATTTCTTCATATGATACACCTCTAAGTTCAGCAACTTTTATAGCTATGTCCTTCACATAAAGCGGCTCATTGCGCTTACCCCGATGAGGAACAGGCGCGACATACGGAGCATCCGTCTCTACCATAATACGATTTAACGGAGCATTCTTGACTACCTCGTCATAATTACGCGCAAAGGTAATGACTCCAGTAAATGAAAGATGAAATCCAAGACTTAAAAATTTTTGTGCATCGTCCCACGAGCCTACAAAAAAATGAATCGTACCCCCAACATCGCCCGCCTGCTCTTCTTGCAAAATACGATACAAATCATCGTACGCATTACGACAGTGAATAATTAATGGTTTTTTAACTTCCCTGGCAAGACGAATTTGTTCACGCAATGTATTATGCTGCAGAGTCTTCTCTTCGTGTGATTGGCCGACTCGATAGTAATCAAGGCCACATTCACCGATCGCAACTGTTTTTTCATGTTTAGCAATTTCAAGATATGTATCGTGATCAAATTTTTCTGGACGCGTTTGAAATCCCGGTACGCTTTTGTTGCCCATTTCTCCAAGTTCACTTGCATCAACTTCAAATGAGACCAGATGAATCGGATGCAACCCAACCGCTGCCCACACGCCCTCAGGGTAACGCTTTGCATATTCAACGGCACGACGCGACGTATCAATTTGAGAGCCCACCATAATCATCCCAACCTGCTCTGCAAGAGTTCGTCGTACAACTTCATCACCGTCCAATCGAAATGCATTGAAATTAACATGTGCGTGGATATCAATAAGTTTTAAATCCATACCTATATTTTCTTAGATGGAAATAAAGCTGGGCAAGTTTTTACTATAATATCTCCTTCCCCGTCTTTCGACCCAAAAATAGAATAAATCGCGCTTACAGTCTCTGGCATAAATGGCTCAAGAAGTTGTGAGGTACGAATAATATGTGATGCAAGATTCCATAGTACTGCCAAGGCTCTTTCGGGATCAGTCTTTACTAATCGATATGGCTCATAATCTTGGACATATCCATCAAGCAAAGAAAAAAAGTTCATTAATAATGTGATGGCATCTGTAAGCCTCATTTCATTCATTGCTTTTTTGTACTGATCTACAATCTCCAAATTAAAATACCTCTCAAGACTTTCACCCTCAAGCAAAATACGTGAGTCCGACACTTCTTGCTTAACCGCGCGTCGGGTAGGAACCTGTGCGAGGACACTAATAGGAGGTCGGACTAAAGTACCGCCGTTATATTTTAAAATCATAACGGCTACGCGCGACACAAGATTGCCAATACCGTGTGCGAGACTTCCTTCATACACTTCTGCAAATCGTTCACGAGTTAAATCTCCATCCTCTCCAAATGAGATCTCTCGCGTCATAAAAAATCTAAACGCATCAACACCATATTGATCAATTATTTCTTGTGGATCGATAACATTACCAATCGTCTTTGACATCTTTTGTCCACCGGTCAAAATCATTCCATGCACAAACGCTGCTTTCGGCAACGACAAACCAACTGCAATCAGCATTGCAGGCCAAATCACTGCATGAAACCGTAAAATATCTTTACCTATGACGTGAACATCAGCCGGCCTTTTGTCAATATTAGCTACCCCAATGGAACAC
>CAYIZO010000083.1:0-3796 GCA_964368005.1 uncultured Candidatus Saccharibacteria bacterium | reverse complement strand
GTTGGGGGAGGCGGTGGAGGGATAGGAGGTGGTGGTGTAGGCACTACTGTTGTTGAAAAAAGATTTGCTTGAGGAATTACTTGTTTTGGAGTTGAAATACTCGACCACAAAAGTTTTGCTTCGGCTGTTACCAAATTTTCATAATACTCTATTTTGATATCATATTTCTGGCCTGCGATAAGATTTATCGTTCCAGACCATTCAGCGCCTTGATCAATCCATTTATCGATGATGAGTTGGTTGTTTACCCAAAGTCGTATGCCGTCGTCACTTATTGTATAAAAAGTATAGAGCTCAGAAAATTGAGGCATGATTTGGCCAGTCCATTTTACAGAGAAAGTTTCAGAATCGATTTGAGGAGATGGAGAATCATACCCCCAATCGAAATTTATTATAGAATCTATACGATTAAGTATGCCAGCGGTTAAATCTTTATTGTTGAAATATTCGCCTAAAAGACCATCCCCGTTTCCAGGCGGTGACGGTGGTGGCGTCGGAGGAGGTGGTGGAGGCGGAGTGGTTGAGTTGGTGACCCATAAAAGTTCAGCCACGGCACCACCACCATTTTCATAATATTCCATTTTTATATCATGATTGCCATTTGTTAAAATTACACTCGCGTTGTATGCGGTTTCGCCTTGGTCGATCCACTTATCAATTACTAGTTGGTTATCAATCCAGAGTCGTATGCCGTCGTCAGCAGTTGCGGTAAAAATATATGAACCAGCTGCAAATGATTGTGTTTTCGTCCATCGGGCGGAAAAATTATCCGTATTTATAATGGCGTCAGGCGAGCCTCCTCCCCAGTTAAAATTAATTGTTTGATCGGCGCGTGTGAGAGCTGGCGTTCCAGCTAAGGTTTGGTTGTTAAAGTATTCGGCATTGAATGAGGATGCTTCAGAGAAAGTTGCGGTATAAGTCGTGTTATTTGATGGCGTTGAAATAGTATGTGTTAGTGCCCCTCCATCTGACCAAGAAGAAAGTGAGTAAGTTTTTCCGCTAAAGGCTTGCGTAGCGACCGCGGAGAGTTGTCGCTGAAATCCAATTACATGTTGGATAGTTTGAGGGGTTGAGATAGGACCGCCATCAAGTAAAATTTGTAAACCAGAAGGAGCAGTGTTAAACGTAAGGTCGACTTTTTGAGGATAAATAAATGTTGATTGTGATGTCGAAAGACCATTTGAGTCGGTACCAATAAGTTTTATCTCGAACCATGTATTTGGCGAAGCTTCGCCAATGACGGGTATTGTAAATTGCCCACTTTTTTCTTGTATTGGACCGAGAAATGGATGGATGTGTGTATCGTGATGGAAAATCACTTCTGTGAAAAATGCACTATCTGGTAAATCAAACCCAGCGCCATCAGTGCCCGAACCACTCCAAAATACTGCATCGCCTGCGTGGTATAAGGAGTTGTTTGATGGTGTATTTATATAAACAATGGGAGGAATACCCACTTGGATAGTAAGTGGTACTGCTTGTGATGGGTTAGTGCCATCGCTTACTATTAGCTCGACGGTATAAGTTCCTGAGTTTTGATATGTTTTTGTGGGGTTTGCTGAATTACTTGATGATCCGTCGCCGAAGTCCCAGTTGTATGAAAGTGGGGTACCGTCTGGATCGAAGCTTCCAGAGCTTGAGAAGTGAACAGTAAGTGGGGTGGGGCCTTTCATAATATCGGCACTAGAGTTTGCGATAGGAGTTTGGTTAGAAGATGAATATGAAATACGATGAAGTCGACCAGGAATATAAGTTATGTAGTAAAGGGAGCCATCGGGCGCGACTTTAAGATCAACGACACTACCAGATGATGTGTCAAAATCAAAGTTACCGCTGGAGTTTCCATTCGAGTCGAGTGTTAGTCGTCTAATAAACCCACGAGCATAATCTCCAAAGAATAAACTGCCACGGTATTCGGATGGAAAAAGAGTTTTGCGGTATACGGGGCCACCTGCGACAGCGGAGCTTAGCCCACTGTGAGTATATGCGTACGCGGGATAGGTAAATGCAGAGCTGGTACAAGTGCCAACGCCAGTATTTTGAGGACCTTCGCAGGTCGGCCAGCCATAATTTTTTCCTTTTTGAATGAAGTTAATTTCTTCCCATGTGTTATTGCCGACATCACCTTCATATAATCTGCCGGTTTCAGAATCAAATTGAAAACGAAATGGATTACGAAGTCCGTATGCCCAGATTTCTGGGATTTTGCCGGGTTGTCCTACAAATGGATTGTCTGAAGGTATAGACCCGTCTTTATTGAGCCGTAAAATTTTTCCGAAAGGATTATCGAGAGATTGGGCGTTTGGTGCGTTGCCGTTGTCTCCTATTGAAAGATAAAGTTTTCCGTCATTACCAAATTGGATTGTTCCGCCCACATGAAGCTCGGTGGATGGAAATGTCGTGCGATAAATTTCTATTGAGCTGCCGGAAGCAGTATCGTTTGATGCGTCAAAGCGTACGAGGTGGTTTAGAGCATCCGTGCCTGTATAGTAAAAATAGACCCAATGATTTGAAGCAAAGTCTGGGTCAAAAGCAATTCCAATAAGGCCACGATCTCCTGTAGCTAATGACGGGAGGTTTACAAATGGAGTGGCGAGTAGGCTGCCATTTTTATGAATTTTTACTTTTCCCGTACGTTCTAAGATAAAAATACGCCCGTCAGGGGCGATATCAAAACCGGATGGGCCATCAAGGCCAGATCCTATTATTTGGGTTTTTTGAAAATCAGCAGGAAGCGCTGCAAAAGCACTTTTCGATAGAAAAATCGAAACAATTACCCATGCCAAAATTTGAAAAGCGGTAAATCTGAAAAAATCTTTAAATTTTCGTTCTGGCATGGAATGTCAAACCAGCAACCTGCGCCCCAATAGTTATTATTATAAACTTTGATACACATTACTCACAATGAAAAAAATCAGAAAGCTGTTCATAAGTATTTATTTTATGATATAATTGGATAGAAATGGATATTTTTGCACACGCTCTGTGGACTGGCGCGGCGTTTCAAGTAGCTAACAAAAAAAGAAGAAAAAAATTAGCTGTTTGGTGGGGTATGTTTTGGGGAATTGCTCCTGACCTTTTTGCTTTCACGATACCTTTTGTTTGGACTATGTGGAATTTAAGTTTGGGGCGCATAACTTTTGAAGAAATACCGCAGCCTCGGCATAATGAGCCTCCGAGCCTTAACCACTATTGGGTCAACGATCTCGCACGCTTACTATATAATATTGGTCATAGTATTATCGTGTTTGCGATTATTTTCGGTATTATTTGGTATTTGTATCGTAGACCCCGCTTTGAACTTTTTGGTTGGTTACTGCATGTTTTAATTGATTTGCCGAGCCACACATACGAATTTTATCCATCGCCTTTATTTTGGCCGGTGTTTGGTTGGGAGTTTCGTTGGGGGATCCCTTGGGAAGATCCGACATTTATGTTTATAAATTATCTGTGTCTTTTTTTCGTATTTTTGGGACTTTCCCGAAGGAGAAAGCGGAAAAATCTTCAAGTTAAGCTTGCTGAGTCTCCAGCCTTATGAAATTAATTATTCATCTTACAGTTGGAATGCTCGCGGTCTACGTTGCCTCGGCAATTATTCCGGGGGTTAAAATTAATGATTGGGTCACCGTACTTGTAGTTGCCGTAGTACTTGGTGCGCTCAATGCATTTTTGAAACCGATTCTCATTGTTCTTACGCTACCAATTACAATACTCACGCTTGGACTTTTTACTTTTGTAATTAACACTATTTTAGTTATGTTTGCAGATTTTTTGATTGATGGTTTCTTTGTGGGTG
>CAYIZO010000082.1:0-3813 GCA_964368005.1 uncultured Candidatus Saccharibacteria bacterium | reverse complement strand
TACTTCTCGATAAATGTTCGCCTTCCTTGAAAACCGCAACGCTAGACATGGGGCTGTACTTTCTCGAATCTAACAAACCGCCGTCAATGATTTCAATTTCATCCCTAGCTGTGATTGGTTTAAGCAAATCCTGATTGCCACTAGCCGTAAAATTTTTGAGATCTTCCGAATCAATTTGGTAGTACGATTTTCCTTGACCCGCACCTTTTCCGACGATGGTTATGGCCGTTATTACTGTTGCATCGGGGAAAACGCCGCTACCAATATCCACCGCAAAAAAGCTTTGCTCTTTCGTGATAAGTCTCCGTAAGTCAGCATATTTTTCCTGCTTAATAAAAGTGTTCGGTGTGATGAAGCCGAGGTAGCCACCGGATTTTAGAAGCGAAAGAGATAGGTCAAAGAAAAATTTATATAGGTCAACGCAACCCTCAACTACATTCGGGTGCCTGGTTGTGATGTAATCAACTTCTCGTTTTAGAACGGCGTCATTCTTTAAGGGGCTGTTTTTTGATGAGTAATTTAGATAAGGTGGATTTCCAATGACAACATCAAATCCTCCTGGGTTGAGAATTTCTAAGAATTCCTTTGTCCAATCAAACGCTCTGTCGGAAATATTTACATCGTCAACCAAGCTATTTCCACATTTTATGTTTTTGCTTAGGTTAACGAGTTTCTGTCCGCGCGATGCTGACTTGAGCCACAAAGATAGCTTTGTAATTTCCACGCTTTCGGGGTTTAGATCTACGCCGAACAAGTTTTCTTGCAGAATCTTCTTGACGTATTCTTGTGTGTGGAACAGTCCGGAAGCTCCTTGTAGGTCGGCGAGTATTTTTGCGATTCGCTGGTGCTCTGCGAGAAGAAAATCGAACGCTCTGACCAGAAATGCACCGGACCCACAGGCCGGATCGAGCACCTTTATACTTTTGAGGATTTTTTCATATTCTAAGTATGCGGCCAGCAGTCGCTTATTGTAGGTCGAATCCTTTTTGATACGGCCACTGTCTAGCCCATGCGCGCTAAGAATCTTTTGTTCTTTGTCTTCGATAAACTTACCTAGTGAATTTTTGACAATGTAATCGACGACATATTCTGGAGTATAGTAGATACCATCTTTTTTCCTCTTGCTATCTCGCTTCTCCGTCTCAATTTCTTTCTCATCCGCATAGCTCTTTAGGCGCTCGAGATCCGTTATAGATTGCTCGAAAATGTGTCCGAGAATGTTAACAGACAGGTCCTCATCAAAATCGAATTTGCCTAAATCGACGAAATGTCTACAAATCTCGTCACTAATTTTTAAGGCATTTAGTTCATTATCATCTTTGAATAGCTCCCCGTTATACCCGTATGGAACTCCGAGCCGTTCGCTTCCCTCATCTACGGCCTTAAAGAATTTCTTTACTGTGTCCCAAATCGGCTCGCGGAGAGCCCCTTTCTGTGCGTACTCAACAACCTCAAGAAGTTTGCCATCGGGCAGTAGCCCAGCATCTTCAAAGAAACAAACGAGCACAATACGGTCTACTATTTTTTGTGCCTTTTCTACTACGTGAGTGTAAAAATTCGAGCGCTTGATGCCTCTGTTGTTGGTGACGATATCTTTAATCAAATCCTCGCGTAGTTTTTTGTGTTGTGCGTAAAATTTCGTGGTGATATCTTCCTGCTCAATGCGAATCGTGGCCAGTAACTTCTCGGTTTGTGTCTCTCCCTTATCGGAAACAAAATTAGAGGCGGATAGTAAATAGTAAAATTTTCTAAATTCAAAAAAGTCGTCTTTTGGATCGACCAAACTTGCAAGAGTAAAGTGCTCGTAGTCCAGCTGATTGTCCCTAAATAATCGTATTTCGTGAAAGTTAGTTGCTATAACGAATCCGCAATCCTTAAACTGCGGTTTGTACTTGAACGCTTGTTGAACCGGGCTCAGATTTCCTTCTCGGTGTTGTGATTTATCGAGTGAGGTATTCGCGTCTTTAATTTCGACTACAGCAATGACCCTTTTTGTATTTTGAGAAAAATAGCCGAGTGTAGCGTCGGGTATTTGACCGCCGCCTGCATCGACTCTATCTTTCGGCTGAATTGTGTAAATTTCTTTCGGAAACGGCTCGTAGCCGAGTACCTTGACAAAAAAGTCGCTATTGAACGATTGTTCGCATTGCGTTTCTGTCTTCTTTTGCAGTTCGCCAGAATCGTAAGCTGCTTTCCAGTTTTTTATTATCTGAATTTTTGCATCAAAATCCGGTATCTCAAATCGCTCGAGATCTTCTTTGATAACCCTGTTCTTAAATAATCCAGCCATTTTATTCCAGTTTTAGCTACCGGGAAGTTACTTCTTGCCGGACTCCTTATCGAGTCGGTCCTTAGTGAAAAGATATTCTTCCGCTTCCGGATTATGTAGGTGAACGAGGTATGTATCCGTATTCTTCCAAGTGTTCTCGACCCTAATTTTTCCCTTAAATCTATATGTCTTCCTTATCTCTAGTTGAGAAGCATCTTTGAGGAGAGCGTCAGCAACATTATCAACAAATGTTCTGTTTTCATGCTGGTCACTCCCTACAATATAAATGTTCTCGACGCTCCTCTTCACAAGGTCGAGGAGATCGTTTTTATGACCCTCCACCTCGCCGCGCTCCCTAACCGCTTTTGAAGCTACTATCCTGATGGCACATCGAGTAAACTTCCCCACAAACGTGTTGGGAACCGTAGTGTCCCCAACTCTACGATCCGAAAATTCAACTAAAAAATCCAAGAGCTCCTTTACCTCGGCAATGGTCTCGTCCTTCCTTGTTTCCTCAAGGAACACCTTATTTCCTAGACAGTGAATTTCTTGAATGAGAATAGGAAAGAACGCTCCGATTCTCTCTATGGAGATGTATTTGGCTATGAGTTGCTTTAAATCCGCGTCGGATTGAACACGCGGAGAAAAATAATCACTCATAAATTGCAAAACGAGTCCTTTGTACACTGCTTCAAGGATTTTTTTGGTTGCGAACAATTCTAGAGAGCTTTTTTGTTTTTTCGATATGTGAAAGCTCGTATTTTGTAAGAGAGTGTTTGATGTAAAAAGGTAGGCCGCATGCACAAAATTGCGTCCTTTGTGTCTCCTGTCACGCATTACCAAAATTGCTTTTCCCTCCTCCCATAAAACCTCTTCTTTATCTTGCGATGTTGCCCACTGCAGGCGAACGGTTGGGAACGTCCTGATGATATTCGATTCCAAATTCTTTACGAAAATGTTTAGACGCCCCTCCGTCTCCCATTTAATCGTTACATAGTCAAATTTCTCGTAGAAATAGGTTATCCATGATCCAAATATCGCGCCCCACTTTTTCGCCTCATCGGGATGTTTGTATATGAAAGCAGCGACTATGAGTAGAACAACTAGACTTATTGGTAGCGCAAATGCTAGGGCGAGAAGAGCGGTCCACATACTCATGTCGTTTTGTTATCCAGATGCTCTAAAAGATTCGCCACGCACTCACTTTTTTGACAAATAAAATTGAACGCCCCTGACTCCGGCAAAATGGAGTAAATATTTTCCTTCGTGATTTTCGTCTTACAGAACTTACAAAGAATCTCTTCTCGCTGAAAAGCGTCCAAAAGACCCTCTTGCTTGAGGATCTTGTCTATGTCCCTTTCATGTATTGCATCTATATTTTGCTCACGGCCATCCATGACCTCAGTATAACTCAAACGCCCTCGCCCTGCCGCCCCCTCCTCCGTTAAAACTTCGGACGGGCAGGCATTCCTCTTTCAAAGACATCCCTCCTCCAAAAAATCCTCTCTCCAAAAAATGTTCGGCTCGAACCTGCACCTCTCCCA
>CAYIZO010000081.1:0-3814 GCA_964368005.1 uncultured Candidatus Saccharibacteria bacterium | reverse complement strand
CCTGCTCTCACAGTTTTTCTAGTATTCCGACTCTGAGAAACAGATTCTTCCCAGTTTTTATATATATTGGTTTGCGCTATAAAACCATTGCCGATGACAGCGCTAACGCTATAACTTTTCAAAACTTCAACAAGCCCACCAAGATGATCCATATCGGTATGCGTAGAAAGCACAACATCGATTGATTTATCATACGCCGGCATTATCTCACTCAATTCACTTAAAACTTTTCGCCCTGGGCCACCATCAATCAAGACTTGATTACCAGAAGGAGTTTCAATAAAAATAGCATCCCCTTGTCCCACATTAAGCACTGAAACCGTCAGAACGCCTGATGCCTGTGTAAAAAGTGCGTACCACGCGAGACTCGCCGAGCAAAACAAAATAACCAAAACCACCTTCTTCCAAAATGTCATGTATATATTCGTATAGATTTTAAGAAAAATGGCAATGCCTTGTAAAATAAAGAGTGTCTTATAGACTACGGATAGTAGAACCTACCGTGGAAAGGAGATCGACGATGACCTTAGGCACCCATCTCAACGAAGCAAAAATCCTTCGTGCAGAACAAAGACGAGAAACAACACGCGCTGGGGAGCTCGAACAGCAAGCAAGCAGTAAAGGCTGGAACATCAAAAAATCGCTGACTATCGGTGATGCAGAATACTGTCGCTTTCTTGAATCCCTTCTGGAAGAAGAAGTTCTCGATACGGGCGAAGTGCTGATTGTAATAGCTGAACAATTCCGTATTTGGGCAGGAGAGATCTGGGTAGATCATCGTAAATCCCTGACGGAAATCATCGCGTACATCAAAGAGTAAACATCAACCTAATTCGAGCGGCCCCGCCGCTCTTTTTTTGCTTGAATTTAAAGCTCATTCCTTTAATATGCGTTCAGTAGCACTTCGACAACAAGAAAGGAGATACGCCATGCCTTACAATCCATTCCCTACTCCCCCTGAAGCCCCGTGGCTCGATCCTGTGGAACAACAATCCCTTTGCCAACTCATGCTCGAAGCGGGCATCATCCGGTGCTCAAACGCTCGAGATCTTCCCCTCAAGAGCGGCGGCAAAACCGACATCTACATCAATGCTCGTGACGCACGTAGCAACCCCCATGCTCTCGAAGAAATTGCTCGCGCATACGAAAATCCTCTGCGCCGTCTCCGACTTGATCGGTTCGCCGAAGTACCGGATGCAGTTTCCTGCTTCGCTGGAGTAATTTCGACTCGGATGAGAGCCCCCTACATCACGATCCGTGAAGAAGCCAAGGCGGGACGCGTAACGAAAGGCAAAATCATCGGCGCTTTCCAACGAGGCGAGCGCATTGCATTGCTCGATGATGTCATCACCGACGGAGCTTCAAAAGTTGTGCCGTGGCGCGAATGCATCAGTCAGGGCATCAACGTACCAGCACTCGTAGTTCTCGTTGACCGCCAGCAAGGATGGCAAAAGAAATTCATTGCCGAAAGCGTAAGACTTCCTGTCTGGGCGGGCATGACGCTTCATGCTATGCGTCGCTATCTTATCGAAAGCGGCACGCTGATACGCTGCGACAAAGAAACGGAAGACCGCAATCCGATTATCGTTGCACTCGATGGCAAGAGTTGGAATGACATTCTTCCAACCATCGACCAGCTGCGAACGACCGGCTGCAAGCTTAAGGTAAATGATCTTCTCTTCAACAAGGGCATCGAACACCTCGTCCCCGATCTTCAGGTATACGGAGACGTCATGGCAGACCTCAAAGCTCATGACATTTCCAATACAGTCGCTAATACGTGTCAGCATCTACGTGCATGTCCTCCATGGGCAGTGACAGTACATGCCTCGGGTGGTGGCGATATGGTGAAGGCAGCAGTGCAAGCGCTTGAAGGAACTCGAACCAAAGTTCTTGCTATCACCGTCCTCACTTCCATTGACGCCAAGACCTGCGAAGAGATCTACCAGCGTCGCCCCTGGGACGAGGTAGAAAAGCTTGCCAAGATTGCTTTCAAGGCAGGTGCCCACGGTTTTGTCTGCTCGCCCCAAGAAACGCAAAGACTTTGGGCTCTCTACCCGAACGCCATCATCGTCAATCCAGGCGTTCGCTCTGAAGGGGCTGAGGTCGACGATCAAAAACGCATTAGCACGCCCGCGGGAGCAATGGCAGCGGGTGCCAGCAACATAGTTCTTGGAAGACAGCTTTTCGGAACACCCGATCCTGTCGCCGAAGTACATCGAGTACTCAAAGAAGAACTCGGCATAGCCGCGTAAACCCACACACAGCCCGCGTCCACATAGGACACGGGCTTTTTTTATTTAAAAAATCGAAATACTCGCAAAAAACTTTATAAGAGTAATTTGATATGTACTTAAAAGGTATACCGGCCAAGCGATCATTGTTGCAAGCATGGGTGATGCGAAACCAAAAACCCCAACAAGAAACCCCACAAACATAACAGCTGGGACTGTTGGTAAAACCAACATGTTCACAACTGGTGCAAACGGAGAGAAAAATCCAAAATACCAAAGCACTAACGGCAATGTGGCTATTTCGGCCGCGAGCGTAGAGATAAGAGCATCACGAAATCCAAACACTTTTGGCATAAACTGCAAATGAGCTCCAATCGGCCGTTCAAAATAAATTAGTCCTAGAGTAGCTGCAACCGAAAGCTGAAAGCCGATATCACCTAATAAGAGCCCCGGGTCAAAAACGAGCATAATCAGCACAGCAACTGCAAGCGCATGAGGCGCACTATATTCGCGCTTCTCACTCTTTGCAAGTAACACAATGCCACCCATTATTGCTGCCCGCACCAACGAACTTGCCGCTCCCGTAGCAATTACAAAAAGAAAAATAAAACTCCCTGAAAACCATATAGACGGAATAATTCTTTCGAGCGTCCTCGCAATGATGGTCACGTTGTATCCTGAGAGAGCGAGAATATGCGCCGTACCAGAACGCCGAAAGGCATCTTTTAGGTCATATGGAATATTACTCTTCACCCCAACAAGAACGCCAGAAATATATGAAGCATGGGGTTCTGGAAGTGTTCGTATAATATTTCCTACAAACGCATCCCGAATATTCTCAAGGGGTGTTACTGCATATTCAACATATGGAATATTGATTGAGCCCGACTGAGCTCGCAAAAAACCAAAAAGCATAAACATTATGCATAGCGCCAGAACACGAATGTCTTTACTAAAAACACTTGCACAAAGAGTTACTGCAAGCAACACACTCAAGCAGAGAAAAACGCTCTGGGAAAATGGAAAGAGTGAAGCTGCACAAATGCCTGCAACAAAAAATCCTATCGTCCACACCATCGCGCTAGATGCTTGCATGGGCTTATTCCTAGCGAATTTTTAAGACTAAAGCAAAGAGTGTTGCTCGCCGTCAAGCGCTTGGTTTACCATGCGATCGGCATCACGGTTTTTTTCTCGCGGCACATGCGTAAACTTAAGAACTCCATGTTCTACTTGAAAATTATTTATTTTTATAAATGCAGGAAATAATTTTTCGTTTTCAATTTTATACTCTCCAGAAAGCTGCTTTTGAATCAACTGTGAATCCATGCGCATTTCTATTTGAATATTTTTTAGCTTCGCAGAACCAAATAATTGCTTTGCTTTTTTAAGCCCATATACTACTGCTTCGTATTCTGCTTCATTATTTGTCTTAATACCAAGTACTTCACCATACGATTTAAGCGTTTCGCCTTTTTCATCTTTTATAACAACACCGAGAGCTGCAGGACCTGGATTACCCCGCGAACCACCATCGGTATAAATAATTATTTTTTTATGCGCTTCCATGGAAGATCGGAAGG
>CAYIZO010000080.1:0-3822 GCA_964368005.1 uncultured Candidatus Saccharibacteria bacterium | reverse complement strand
AATTCAGTCTACCGTAAAAACCCTATTTTTTAAAGTGGTTTTTTGAGTATATTTTTTATAGTACGCGCACCTCGAATATGCTTTGTTTTACTCTTATCTTTGAAAGACTTTATTTCGCGAGAAAGCTCATCTCCAAGCGCGTCAATAACAGCATGGGGGTCTTCACCTGTCTCTTCTGCTCGAATAACTTTTTTCCCAAGTGCAAGATTTGCTTCTGCGCGCCACACTTCGCCTTTACGGTGGTGACGAGTATCCAAGGCAAATTCAATTTCAAGAATTGCCGCCTCGTCATCTCCCATCAATCTGTCCGCAACCCTCACAACTTTATCTTCTAGATACTCTCGCATCGTCGTAGTAAGCGTCGTGTTTTTTGTTTTGTATACTGTTCTCATATAATAAGTATAACGCTAAAACCCGACATATTGTATTTCCTCTTCAAGATATAGGCCATACTTGCGATGTACATATTCTTTAATTAAGCCGATAAGCATTATGACCTCCTCAGCGCTCGCTCCACCATGATTAATGAGGTAATTGCCATGTTTTTTTGAAACGCTTACCTGGCCTATCGTTTTCCCCTTAAGCCCTAACTGATCAATGAGAAACCCTGCGGGGATTGTCTCAAAGCTCGCGAAATCGGCAAGCTGTGGTAAATGGTATAATAATCGCCCTCGTGCGTGCAAATCCGCAGGCCAACGAACATTCTTGAAAATACAACCCGCCGATGAAGCTCCTATATCCTGCTTGTCGGTGCGCATTGAGGTATAATAACGCACAAGTCTCTGCGAAAGATCAGAATTCACTGCACGCCGTAAGCGAATAGCTCCTGATAATATTATTAAGTGCGGCATCGATTTAAAAACACTGTGGCGATATGCAAACTGACAAAATGCGTTATCACGCTCTTCGATTTTTCCCGTTTTGGTATTATAAAAACGAACTGTTTCAAGCACATCTTTCATTTCACCAGAGAAACACCCAGCATTCCCTCGGATTGAACCACCAATTGTCCCCGGAATGCCTATGGCCCACTCAAAACCCGCAAGACCACAGGCGACAGATCGCGCAACAGCTACTGCATTTGGAACGCCTGCGCCCACTCTAAGTAATGTATCATCCGCAGGGTCAATAGAAATATCACGCAACAACATTCGTATCATCACGCCATCATATCCTCGGTCAGAGACAAGTATATTTGAAGCAGCACCTGCTATGCAAAATGGAAGCTTTTTTGCTTTGGCAAATTTTACCGCATCACGCAGCTCATCTTCACTCCTTACCTCAGCAAAATAGCGGGCTGGGCCGCCGATTTTAAAATATGTAATGCTCTTTAAATCAAAATTTTCTTTTACCATAAGTCAGTTTCTTTGAGGGCTAATGAAGGGTTTAACTCCATACATATGTCCTGATGTGAGTGCCAGCTTCATTAGCCCTCAAAAACTCCGACAGCATGCTTATATAATAATATATGAATTGAAAGAACACAAAAATACAAAAGCCCCCAAAGGGGGCTTTTGTACGGACATATTTGAAGTTTTAGCATCCGAAGAGACTAAAACACTCACATATGCTCACAGTGTAGGACATGGCCAGATATTTGTCAAGTAGCGTTTTACCCACTATACTAGGTCACGACCACATTATGTCACTTGGAACCTATAGAACATTTATTCTCGTTGTAGGAGATATCATCCTCCTTAATGCCGGCTTAGCTATAACGCTTATTGTACGCTACGGCCCACTTGGATTTGGCAAAGCTTGGGAACTTAATATTCTCCCCTTTAGTTTTATATTCGCCATCTGGGCTCTCATATTTTACATCGCGCGACTCTATGAAGCCCGCACAACAGTTGAAATCCAAACAATATTGCAATCAATCTTATATTCGATGGTAGCATGTGGAGTTGTCTCAATAGGCTTATTCTACTTCGTGCCCGCGTTCACAATCGCACCAAAAATTAACCTCATACTAAACCTCTTTGTCACAGGAACACTTCTTGCGGCATGGCATCTCTTTTTTATTTTTTCAATTAAAGCCTCCTCCAAAGTGCGCGTAATGCTACTCGGATCATCAAAAGATATTGAAGAGCTTGCTACCACCATTCAACGATATCCTCAACTTGGCTATCAAATTACTTCTCGAATAACTACGATTGACTCTGGCACAATCGCGACTCTCGCAAACGCTTCAATCGATATCGTCATAGCTCCACGGGAAGTCCAATCAGATGCAACTTTTGTTCAAGGCATTTATGAAGCACTTCATAGCGGCATTCGCTTTGTTGATGCAACAGTATTTTACGAGCGGCTGCTCGGGAAAATTCCTGTGGCACTCATTTCAAAAGCATGGTTTCTAGAAAATATAGCCGAAACAGAAAAAATTCTCTTTGAATCACTCAAGCGTGGCATTGATATTATATTTGCATTAGTTTTTGGAATATTATTCCTCCCTCTCTACCCTATCACTGCATTAGCTATAAAATTTGATTCACCGGGACCAATACTTATTAAACAAAAGCGTGTTGGCAAAATGGGCGTCACATTTATTCTCTATAAATTCCGTACCATGAAATCACTTGGCCCTGATGGCACCGCAGAATTGAGTGGAGCCGAATGGTCACAAGAGGGCGACACACGCATTACGCGCACTGGCAAAATTCTTCGCGCAACTCGAATAGATGAATTGCCACAACTTTGGAATGTGCTTATAGGAGAGCTGTCTTTTATCGGACCGCGTCCAGAACGACCTGAATTTGTCGAAAAATTACGTCATAATATCCCTTTTTATGACATGCGTCACCTTGTCCGCCCAGGACTTTCGGGCTGGGCGCAAATCAATCCTCCTTTTTACTACGCCTCAATCGATGACACAATTTTAAAACTTCAATACGATCTCTATTACATCAAAAACCGTGATATCGGGCTTGATCTCGCCATCACACTCAAAACTCTTATGGTCATATTATCCCGCCAAGGACGATAAAACTTTATTTCAAAAGAGAATCTAAGCTCTTAAGAAAAGCTTCAATCTCTTTACTTTGTGATGGGTCGAGTTCTCCTGCACGCAATGCATGAGTCCGCGCTTTTGCTTTATCCCCCAAATCTCCATATGTCTGAGCAAAAATTAAGTGCATATTCGCAGTTTCTCCTGCATATTGATATAGATTTTCAAGAAATTGCGCACGAGCACGAGCATCTTTTATGCGCATACTGCGTTTAAAAATTGCTTCCGCTTTTTCTGATTCAAATCCTTTGTTAACTTGTAGATTCTTAGCTGCAACATATTGGGTCAATATTTTTTCTGCACCTTGAGCATCATTGGCAAGCACATGAGTTGAAAGTGCCGCATAAAACATTGAAGAAGATCGAGGGGCAAGAGCAAAGCCTTTATCAATCTCTGAAAGAGCTTCAACAACTTGACCTCGAAGCAAGAAAAGTTCTGCAAGGGCAACATGCGTTTGAACATACTTGGGACCTCGCGCAAGAGCTAACCGATAATTTTCTTCTGCTCGATCCGCCCACTCACCAGTCCATAAAGAGTAAACAGAATATGCCTTTCCTAAAAACAAGGGGGGCTTCGCTGAAAACCGTTGATATTCAACCTCGTGGCTCAGCTCTTCAATACTTTTCTTTAGCAATAAAAGCGATTCCTTAGATGGCTTGCTTTGGGCCTGCATAGCGATCTGTACTGCCGACTCGGCAAGCCGTTCACGAATTTCATTATCTCCAAATGTGTGATATGAAAGCGCACTATCAAACCCAGCAATAACTTCTTCAATAGTTTTTCTTTCTCCGAGCGCCTGCAGCGCGCTAATAAGTTTA